>DATLTC010000043.1 GCA_035533755.1 Gemmatimonadaceae bacterium | reverse complement strand
CGCGGACGCCGGCGCCACCTGGCAGCGCGTGGAGGGCGACGGACTGCCGGCGGGGATCTGGGGGCGCACGGCGGTGTCGGTGGGCGCCGACGGACGGCACGTGTACGCGCTGATCAACGCGCACGAGGGCGGGCTGTATCGTTCGGACGACGGCGGCGCCAAGTGGAAGCTGATCAACGACGACCAGAATATCCGGTCGCGCCCCTGGTACTACTTCCAGGTCAGGGCCGATCCGCAGAACCCGAACACCGTCTATCTGCTCAACTTCCTCATGTACCGCTCCACCGACGGCGGCGCCAGCATCACGCGCCTGAGCCCGCCGCACGAGGACAACCACGCGATATGGATCGACCCGTCGGCGCCCGACCGGCTGATCGAAGGCAACGACGGCGGGGCGAGTATCTCGCTGGACGGCGGCGAGCACTGGAGCACCGAGTCCAACCAGCCCACGGCGCAGATCTACCACGCGGCCACCGACAACCAGGTGCCCTACCGCGTGTACGGCGCGCAGCAGGACCGCGGCACGTATTCCATTGCCAGCGCCACCAACCGCGGCGGCATCTCGGACAAGGATTGGTACGACGTGGCGGGCGGCGAGAGCGGGTACGTGCTCCCGGCGCCGGGAGCGCCCGACACGGTGTTCGCCGGTTCGTACTTCGGCGATCTCACGCGCTGGAACCGCGCCACGGGCGAGGCGCAGGACGTGACGCCCTGGCCGGAGAACACCGAGGGCCATGCGGCGGCCACGGTCAAGTACCGCTTCAGTTGGACCTCGCCGCTCGCGTTCGATCCCTTCCAGCCGTACACGCTGTACTCCGGGTCGCAGTATCTATTGAAGACCACCGACGGCGGGCGGAGCTGGACGGAGATCAGCCCCGACCTCACGCGCAACGACAAGAGCAAGCAGCAGCTCTCGGGCGGGCCGATCACGCTCGACAACGTGGGCGCGGAGTACTACGACGTGATCTACACCATCGCGCCGTCCACGCTTTCCAAAGGGCTGATCTGGACGGGCACCGACGACGGGCTCATCCAGCTTACCCGCGACGGCGGCGCGCACTGGGCCAACGTGACGCCCAAGGCACTGCCCGAATGGGCGCACGTGGAGTTGATCGACGCCTCCACGCGCGACGCGGGCACCGCGTACGCCGCCGTGGGCGCCCGCATGCTGGGCAACGACGCGCCGTATCTGTTCCGCACGCGCGACTACGGCCAGAGCTGGACGTCCATTGCCGCGGGGCTGGCCGGCACGGTGTACTTCGTGCGCGAGGATCCGGTGCGCGCCAACCTGCTGTACGCGGGCACGGAGAAGGGCGTGTACGTGTCGTTCGACGACGGCGACCACTGGCAGTCGTTGATGCTCAACCTGCCGCACACGTCCATGCGCGATCTGGTGGTGCACGGCAACGACCTGGTGCTGGCCACGCACGGCCGCGGGTTCTGGATCCTGGACGGCATCGCACCGCTGCGGCAGGCAGCGGCGTCGGTGGCGCAGGCGTCAGCGTACCTGTTCAAGCCCGACAATGCGGTGCGCGGTCCGCTGGGTGGCGGGAGCAGGGCCGCCACGGCCACGGCCGGCGGGAACGCGCCCCGGGGCGCGCTCATCGACTACTACCTCAAGTCGGCGCCGGCGAGCCCGGTGACGCTCGAGATTCTGGACGCGAACGGCGCGGTGGTGAACCGCTATACGAGCGGAGCTGGCGAGGGGCGGGGGCGTTCCCTGTCCGCGCACGCCGGCGGCAATCGATTGGTGTGGCCGCTGGACTACGCCGGTCCGCCGGCGCTGCAGGTGCCGGGTGGTCCGATCTTCGAGTCGGGCCGGCCGACGACGCCCGCCGTGGTGCCGGGCCAGTACACGGTGCGGCTCACCGTGGACGGCAAGAGCTTCACGCAGCCTCTCACGGTCACGCTGGACCCGCGCATCCAGGCCACGCCGGCCGACCTCGCGCGGCAGCTCGATCTGATGCAGCGCATCAACGGGGCGCTCACCGACGACCACGAGGCGTTCAACCAGATCGCGGGGCTGCGCCAGCAGTTGCAGGGCGTGGCGAGCCGCTTGGCCGGCGAGTCGTCCATGCGCGCGGTGGTGGACTCGGCGCGGGCGCTGGACGTGCGGGCCGACACGCTGTCGGTGAAGTTCTTCCAGTACCGGGCCAAGGCGGCCAAGTGGCTGTTCATGAACTATCCCATCCAGCTCAACGCCAAGTTCGTGAGCCTGGAGAACTCGGTGGGCGGCTCCGACGACGCGCCCACGGCGCAGGACGCGGCCAACTTCCAGACACTGCGCGCCACGCTCGACGCCCGCCTGGGCGACTGGCGCGCCATGCAGCAGCGGGACGTGGCGGCGCTGAATGCGCTGATGCGGCAGCACGGCATCTCGCCGGTGTACGTGGGGCCGCAGCTTCAGCCCTGATGCGTTGGTGAGACGGCCGGCTCAGGGCGCGGAGCCGCCGAGCAGTGCCCAGATGCGCGCCCACGCCTGGAGCCCCTCGTGCAGCCGGTGCACGCGGAAGAACTCGTTGGGCGCGTGGTAGTCCTCGTCGGCCGTGGAGAACGAGAAGAACACGGTGGCGAGCCCCATGTGGCGCTGGAACAGTTCCGAGATGGGCACCGTGCCGCCCATGCGCACCACCAGCGGCTTCACGCCGTAGGTCTGGAACAGCGCTTCGCCGGCCGCTTGCAGCGCAAAGTGATCGGGCTCGATGTGCGCCGCCCTCGCCCCGTGATCGCCCGGTGAGACGGCGAGCTGCGTGCCCGGCGGCACGTGCGATTGCAGATGGCGCGTCACGAGCGCCACGATCTCGTCGGGATCCTGATGGGGCACCAGCCGGCAGGTGATCTTGGCGTGCGCCTCGGTGGGGATCACGGTCTTGCCGCCCGGCCCCTGATAGCCGCCCCACATGCCGTTGACCTCGAGCGTGGGCCGAGTCCACTGGCGCTCCAACGTGGTGTAGCCCGGCTCGCCGAACGCCGCCGGCGCGCCCACCTGCGCCAGATATCTGGCCTCGTCAAAGGGCAGGGCCGCGATCTCGGCGCGTTCGGCGGGCCCGAGGTCGCGGACCTTATCATAGAAGCCGGCCACGGCCACTCGGCCGCCGGGCTCGTGCAGACCGGCGATGAGCTGCGCCATGGCGTGCAGCGGGTTGGCCACGCCGCCGCCGTGCCGCCCCGAGTGCAGATCCTTGGACGCGCCGGTGAGCGTGAGTTCGAGCCCCGCCAGCCCGCGGCTGGCCACGGTGAGCGAGGGCTCGTCGATGCGCCACATCGCGCCGTCCGCCGAGAGCACCACGTTTGCGGCGAGCAGCGCCTGGTTGTCGCGGATGAACGCGTCGAGGCTGGGACTGCCGATCTCCACCTCGCCCTCGAACATGCACTTCACGTTCACCGGCAGCGCGCCGGCCACCGCGAAGAACGACCGCGCCACCTCGATCGGGATCAACATCGGGCCCTTGTCGTCCGACACGCCGCGCGCATACAGCCGTCCGTCGCGCACCGTGGGCGTGAAGGGTGGGCTGTGCCATTTGTCGATCGGGTCTTCGGGCTGCACGTCGTAATGGCCGTACACCAGCACCGTGGGCCTGCCTGGCGCGCCCAGCCATTCGGCGTACACGATCGGGTTGCCGGGCGTGGCGATGGTGCGCACGGTAAACGGGCCGGCCGCCGCGAGCTTGCCGGCCACCCACCGCGCGGCGGCCTGCATGTCGGCGGCGTGCGCGGGATCGGTGCTCACGCTCGGGATGGACGCGAACTCCACGAGTTCGGCGAGAATGGCGTCGTGGCGCGAGCGGAGATGGGTGAGCACGTCGTTCAGCGCCATCACTTGCCCCCGTCAATGGAAAGCACCTGGCCGGTGATCCAGCCGGCCTGGTCGGAGGCAAAGAACAGCACGCCGTGGGCGATGTCTTCGGGCGTCCCCAGCCGCTTGAGCGCGATGGCGTTGACCAGCGCCTGCTGGCCCTGCTCGCCGTATGCTTCCCACTGCCGCTCGGTGGCGGCGTTGGAGCGCACGAAGCCCGGCGCGATGTTGTTGACGGTGATGCCCCACGGTCCCAACTCGTGCGCTAGTTGCCGCGTGAGCGCGATCTGCGCCGCCTTGGCCGACGCGTACGCCTGGATGCCGGTGAGGCTGATGCCCAGCCCGGCGCCGCTCGAGATGTTCACGATGCGGCCGCGGCGCGCCGCCTTCATGGCCGGCGCCACGGCCTGCGCACAGTAGAACGCGCCGCTCACGTTCACGGCAAAGATGCTCTGCCACTCCTGGGGCGTCACCTGTTCGAGGGCGCGCCCCACCTGGCCCAGCACGCCGCCGGCGTTGTTCACCAGGATGTCCACGCGCCCCGTGTCGGCCGACGCCTCGGCAACGAACGCATCCACGGCGCTCTTGTCGGTCACGTCCATCGGGCGCACGGCGCACCGTCCACCGCCCGCCGCGCACATCCGCTGCGTCTCGGCGAGTTCGCTCTCCACGATATCGCAGCCCCACACGGCGGCGCCGCGCTGGGCGAACGCCGTGGCGATGGCGCGGCCGAACCCGTGCGCCGCGCCGGTGACGACGACTGTTCTGCCGCTGAAGTCGGGAGCCATGGCCGCTACGACGCGCCGCCCCACGAGCCGGTGAGCAGGGCGCGGGTTTCCTGCACCGCCACCTGCCAGAGGGCGAGCATGTCCTCGTCCGGCCGCTGGTACAGGCCGCCGTAGTTGCCGTCGCCCAGGTATTCGCGCAGGGCCACCGGATCGAGCGCGCGCACCCGGGCGAGGTCCACCATGGGGCGCTGGTTGGCGGGCATGGCCGCGCCCGGCAGCCGAGTCCACGGAAAGTTCTCCATCCACGAGCCGTGCGACGCCACGGGGTCTATGGCCTGCACCTTGGCCCAGGTGGCCGGCGCGTTCCACCAGTTGTGGAACAGCACTCGGCAGTCTGCGTGATCGGCGGCCCACTCCTGCGCGAACGGCGCCACGGCGCCGTTGCCGCCGTGGCCGTTCACGATGAGGATGCGGCGGAAGCCGCTGTGGGCCATGCCGTCGAGGATGTCGCCCACCACGCGGAGGTGCGTCTCGACGCGGAGCGAGATCGAGCCCGGGAACTCGCGGAAGTACGGGGTGACGCCATACGGCACCACCGGGAAGACCGGGATGCCGAGCGGTTCGGCGGCTTCGGCGGCCACGCGTTCGGGAAGGATGCAGTCCACCGTGAGGCGCAGGTGGCTGTGCTGCTCGGTGCTGCCCAGCGGCAGCACGGCGCGGTCGTCGTGTTTCAGGTATTCTTCCACCTGCATCCAGCTCATGTCGCTGATGCGCATCGTGGCTCCCGTTCCGTTGGCGATGTTGGTGAGAAGTTACGCGCTGGTGGCGCCCGGGGGGAGGACGGCAGTGCCGGGGCGCTGGCGATCATGCGTTGCCGGATGCAACTTCCACGTTTCGGTCGTTGGACCACCACACATGGGGATGATCAGAGCATGAAACGCGTACTCGTACTGGCGGCCTGCGTCGCGCTGGCCGCCTGCGGAACCAAGAAGACGCCGGCCGTCGCGATTCCCACCACCGCGCCCGATTCGTTCCGGGTGGCGTTCGTGACCAGCCGCGGGCCGTTCACGGTGCAGGTGAACCGGGCGCTCGCGCCGCGCGGGGTGGATCGCTTCTATCATCTGGTGGCCATCGGGTACTTTGCCGACGTGCGCTTTTTCCGTGTGGTGCCCGGGTTCATCGTGCAGTTCGGCCTGAGCGGCGATCCGCAGGCCAACGTGCAGTGGTCCAACAACACCATCCTCGACGATTCCGTAAAGGAGACCAACGCCAGGGGGACCATCGTGTTCGCCACCGCGGGGCCCAACACCCGGTCCAACCAGTTCTTCATCAACCTGGGCAACAACACGCAGCTCGACGCGCAGGGGTTCGCGCCGTTCGGCCACGTGGTGGACGGCATGGCCGTGGTGGATTCCATCTATGCCGGGTATGGCGAGCAACCCGACCAGACCCGGATCACCGCCGAGGGGAACTCGTATCTGTCGGCGTCGTTCCCCAAGCTGGATTACATCAAGAGCGCCACGATCGTGGCAGACACCTCCGGGACCAAGGAGTAGTGACATGATGCGCTCGTTCAGATCCATCGCCCGATCGGCGCGGTTCGCCGCCGCGCTGTTGCTGTTGGCGGCGGCGCGCTCCGGCGCCCAGGGTGTGAACACCCTGCCGGCGGGTCTCTCGGCAAAGGTGAAGGCCGCCGTGGCCGACGTGATGCGCAAGACGCAGGTGCCGAGCGCGTCGGTGGGGATCGTGCAGAACGGGCGCATCGTGTACGTGGCCGCGTTCGGCAAGTCGCGGCTGTCGCCCGCCGTGGCGGCGCGGCCCGACATGCACTACGCCATCGGGTCCATCAGCAAGCAGTTCACCGTGGCCGCGGTGATGCTGCTGGTGCAGGAGGGCAAGCTCTCGCTGGACGATCCCGTGTCCAAGTGGTTTCCGGAGCTGACGCGCGCCAACGAGGTCACGCTGCGGAATCTGATGTCGCACACGTCGGGGTACGAGGATTACGCGCCGCAGGATTACACCATTCCGGCTTGGACCAAGCCCACCACGGCGCAGGCCGTGGTGCACGAGTGGGCCACCAAGCCGCTCGATTTCGATCCGGGCACGCAGTACCAGTACAGCAACACCAACTTCAATATCGTGGGGTTGATCGTGGAGAAGGCCAGCGGCCAGCCGTTCTGGCCGTTCCTCAAGTCGCGCGTGCTCGATCCGCTGGGGCTCTCGCACACCATAGATCTCGACACGCAGCACAGTCTGCTGGAGCCCACCGGGTACTTTCGCCACGCGCTGGGGCCG
>DATLTC010000042.1 GCA_035533755.1 Gemmatimonadaceae bacterium | reverse complement strand
GGCGAGAAGCCGGAGGAGATGTACAAGACCCTGATCAAGGGATCCACGCCATGACCGGGCTTCTCGCGCATGACGCGCTGCTCGTGGCGATGGTGGCGGTGCTGTTCGGCGCCATCATCGGAACGCTGGGCATTCGCGGCCGCCGCGCCGATTGGGTGCAGATCGCCTTCGGTGCGGTCTACGCGAACTTCGCGCTCGTCACGGTGGCCACGCTGGCCATGATCTACGCGCTGGTCACGCACGACTTCTCGGTGTCGTACGTGGCGCAGGTGGGCAGCCGCGAGACGCCGCTGTTCTACACGGTCATCTCGCTCTGGGGCGCGCTCGAAGGGTCGATCCTGTTCTGGGCCTGGGTGCTGGGCGCCTATTCGGCGGCGGTGGTCTGGTTCAACCGCAAGCGGTCGGGCAATCTGGTGCCGTGGGCCGCGGTGACGTTGATGTTCGTGGCCCTGTTCTTCGGCATCCTGCTGGCCGGGCCGGCCAATCCGTTCCACGCGGTGTTCCCGGTGCCGCCCGACGGACCGGGCCCCAATCCGCTGCTCCAGAACCACATCCTGATGGCGGTCCATCCGCCCCTGCTCTATCTGGGGTACGTGGGGATGTCGGTGCCGTTCGCGTTCGCGATGGGCGCGATGTTGTCCGGCGAGGTGATGTCGGACGACTGGATCCGGATCACGCGGCCCTGGCTCCTGGTGTCGTGGGGTTTCCTGTCGGCGGCGATCATCGCCGGCATGTGGTGGTCATACGAAGTGCTCGGCTGGGGCGGCTACTGGGCGTGGGATCCCGTGGAGAACGCCTCGTTCCTGCCGTGGCTCACGGCCACGGCCTTCCTCCACTCGGCCATGGTGCAGGAGCGGCGCGGGATGCTGCGCCTCTGGAACCTGAACCTGATGGTGGGCACGTTCGTCCTCACTATTCTCGGCACGTTCCTCACGCGCTCGGGCATCCTGTCGTCGGTGCACGCGTTCACCACCGGAACCATCGGCTACTACTTCCTGGTGTTCATCGCCATCGTGCTGGTGGTGGGGCTGATGATGGTGGCGGGCAACTCCGATCGCCTGCGCACCACGGGCCGCTTCGAATCGGCCGCGTCGCGCGAGACGGTGTTCCTGCTCAACAACCTGTTCCTCACGGCGTTCATGTTCACGGTGCTCATCGGCACGCTGTTCCCGCTCGTCGCCGAGGCGCTGCGCGGGCTCAAGGTCACGGTGGGCGAGCCGTTCTTCGACAAGATGACGATGCCGTTCGTCGTGTCGCTGCTGTTCCTGGTGGGCGTGGGACCGGCGCTGCCGTGGGGGATCGCGACCCGGCAACAGCTCAAGGCCAAGCTCCTGCCGCCGATCGGCGCGGCGGTGGTGATGGCCGCCGTGGCGTTGGTCAGCGGCGCGCGCAATGTGTACGCCGTGCTGGCGTTCGCGTTCGTGGGCTATTCGGCGTTCGCCAACGTGCGCGAGTACTGGATCGGCATGAAGGCGCGCCACGCGGCGCACGGCGAGGACTGGTTCACCGCCCTGCGGCGATTGGTGGGCGGAAACCGCCGGCGCTACGGCGGCTACGTGGCCCACCTGGGGGTGCTCATCGTGGCCCTCGGCATCGCGGCGTCGCAGTCGTTCCGCTCGGAGCGCGAAGCCACGCTCAAGCCGGGCGAGACGCTCACCGTGTCGGGCCACACGGCCCGGCTCAAGGAAGTGTGGGGGCGCCAGGAGCCGCAGCGCGCCGTGATCGGCGCGACCATGGAAGTGCTGGACCACGGCAAGGTGGTGGCCACGGCCGACCCGCGCATGAACTTCTATCCCACGCAGTCGGCGCCGGTGCCCACGCCGCAGGTGATCAGCTCGATCAGCGGCGACCTGTATTTCAATCTGATGGCGTTCGATCAGAACGGCTCGCACGCCACCGTCAAACTCATCGTGCAGCCGCTGGTCCCGTGGATCTGGTTCGGCGGCGGCGTGGTGGTCCTGGGCGCGATCATCGGCGTGTTCCCCCGGCGTCGGCGGCGCACCGCGCCGGCCGCGGTGCGGCAACCCGTGCCCCCGGTGATCCTTCCCATTCCGCGTGAGGGGGAAGCATGAACTGGAAGCGAGCGGCGATCGCGTCGCTCACCGCCGTGCCGGTGATCGCGCTGTTCGCCTGGGGATTCGGCAAGGATCCCAACAACATTCCGTCACCCCTGCCGGGCCGCATGGCGCCCGACTTCTCGCTGCCCGTGTTCGCGCCGGGCCAGCCGCCGATGGCGCTGCCGGTGGGCGACACGGTGCGGCTCTCGCAACTGCGGGGCCAGGTGGTGGTGCTCAACTTCTGGGCCTCGTGGTGCCTGTCGTGCCGCGACGAGCACCGCACGCTGAGCGCATTCGCGCGGCGCTACGCCGGGCGTCCGGTGCACTTCCTCGGCGTGCTCTACAACGACTTTCCGGCGCCGGCCATCAGTTGGATCCAGGAAATGGGCGGCCAGGAGTATCCGTCGGTCAACGATGCCAATGCCCACACGGCCATCAACTACGGGCTGTATGGAGTGCCCGAGACGTACTTCATCGACGGATCGGGGCGCGTAGCGTTCAAGCAGACAGGCCCGGTCACGGACGAGATCCTCACGCGTGAAGTGGACTCGCTGATCGCGGCCCTGCCGGCGTCGGCCGCGCCCCCGGCGGCCGCCCCGGCCGCCAAGCCCGGTCCTACGGGGGCCACGCCATGAAGCGCTTCGCCGCATTCGCGCTCTGCGCGGGCGTGCTCTGCGCCACGCCGCCGCTGCCCGCGCAGCAGGTGCCGGTGGACACGACCACCACCGCGGCCCCCCTGCCCAGCCCCGCCGATTCGGCGCTCGAAGCGCAGACCGCCGCGGTGGCTTCCCAGTTGCGCTGCCCCATCTGCCAGGGGGAGTCGCTGCAGGATTCGCCGGCCGAGCTGGCGCAGCAGATGCGCGGCGTGGTCAAGGAACAGCTGCGGTCGGGGAAGACGCCGGCCCAGGTGAAGGCGTACTTCGTATCCAAGTACGGCGAGTGGATCCTGCTCGACCCCAAGCCGCACGGCTTCAACCTGGTGCTGTACGCCATGCCGTTCGTGCTCCTGCTGGGCGGACTCGGCGTGATCGTATACGCAGTGAAGAAGTGGACGAAGCCGTCTCCCGCCGCGTGACTAGCGCGCGGTGAGCCGGGCCGCGCGCGGCCGCGCGCTCCATCACGCACGAGAACGGGCGGCGTCGAGATCTCTCTCGACGCCGCCCGTGGTGCGATCGGGGGGGATCGCTACAACGTCGAGCGTCCGAGCCGGAGCAGTCCCGGCCGGTAGCTGAAGGAGAAGGTGAAGTACCGCGCGTTGTAGTTCTGGAAGTTGTTGGCCAGGAAGAAGAACTTGCCGGTGGCCGGCACGAGCGTGGCCGTCTCGTAGTTGCTCTGGCTGT
Organism: Gemmatimonadaceae bacterium; assembly: GCA_035533755.1. Classification (NCBI taxonomy): domain Bacteria; kingdom Pseudomonadati; phylum Gemmatimonadota; class Gemmatimonadia; order Gemmatimonadales; family Gemmatimonadaceae; species Gemmatimonadaceae bacterium. Next base: position 11,108 of record DATLTC010000042.1, on the reverse strand, counting down.
ACAGCTCGCCCTGGTAGCGCATCGTCACCGCCCAGTCGGGGGCGAAGTGGTAGCGCACGAAGACGTTCATGGGCTGCAGGTTCTGCGTGACCACGGGGAAGTTCACCGCCGTGGCCGCGGTGTTCTGGGCGGCGGTGCCGCCGGTGGGCGTCTGTGGATTGTACGCCCCCATCAGGAAGTGCGACTTGGACGCTTCGAAGGTGCCGCCGGCTTCCCACTGATCGGGCACCAGCACGGCGGTGAACCCCACCGAGGCGGTGGTGCTCACGTCCTGGTTGTCGCCCACATAGATGTACGAGGGGTTGTAGAGCAGGGTGCTGGAGCCGGTGCGATACTGCCCCTGCATGTGATCGAAGTAGGTCTCACGCGTGTAGCCGGCATTCATCGTGAACTGCGCGTTGGGCGTCCATTCCACGTCGCCGCCGGCCATGGCGCTGTTGTCGCTCTGCACGCCGAGCACCGAGTTGGGATACGCGTCGTGGCCCACCTCCCAGCTGGCCGAGAAGCTGAGCTGGTCGATGGGGGTCACCTGCGCCATCACGCTGGTGCGCTCGCGGTCGCGGTTGGCTTCGTCGAAGCGCCGGAACAGCGAGTCTTCGGTGGCGTCCATCTGATGATAGCCGTTGTCGCGGCGCCAGCCCTTGGTATACGTGGTGCGCAGGCTGAGCCACGACACGCCGGTGAAGTCGAGGCTGGCGTGGGGCGTGGTCTCGGTGGTGCGGACCACGTTGCGCACCAGGGAGTCGCGTTCCATGCGATTCCATCCGTATCCCACGCTGAGGGCCACGGGCGAGAGCACGCGCCAGGTGGCGCTCAGGTCGGCCGTGGTGCGGGTGAACGGATCGCGGCTGGCGCTGTCGGCGCCGCCCACCGACCGGTCGTTGGTGATCATGATCGGCATGTGCGTGTAGTCCGCGTCGTCGCGGAACCCGTAGCGGTTGAACCGGGCCGATACGTTGAGCGCCCTGAGCGGACGGCTGTACACCGTGCCGTTCACCATCGACGTGCCGGCGTGGGCGCCGAGCGACGGCGGCAAGGTGGACAGCAGCGGATTGACGATGGCGCTGTTGATGGTGGCGGGGAGGAACGCGTCGTTCTGGTGCCACCACGAGTACATGCCGCTCGCCGTGACGCGCGTGTCCATGGGCAGATTGACGCCGCCGGTGACGGTGACCGTGTGCGCCAGGTTGTTGGGCGCGAGCGCCGTACGGCCATTCGCGGCCGCCGCGGCCGCGTCCACCACGGCCTGCGGGTTCGAGGCGGTGACCGAGGTGATGTAGTTCTGGAACACGGAGAGGTTGTACGTCCCCATGAGCTGGAACCGCGTGGTGGCGTAGCTCTCCGTGAGCCGCACGTCGCTCACCGTCTGGTCGATGGGCTCGAGGATCTCGCTCGACGGACCTGACGCTCCGACGTACGCCTGCCCCATGGGGCGGTCGCCCCGCTTCTCGATGCGGGTGAAGTCGGCCTTGAAGTCCCACTGCTGCGACGGCGTCACGCCCACCGAGAGCTTGACCGGATCCCACATCGAACGGATCGGCGACAGATACGGCGCGTTGCGGAAGGCGTTGGAGTCGGGCCGCGGGTTGGGCAGCGTGTACACGCCGGGGCCGGCCTGGGTATACAGCGACCGCCCGTCGGTGGAGAAGGTATGGAGCAGGCGATCCCACTCCAGCCGGGCGTCGAACAGGCCCGCTTGCTTGGCGCGCAGATGCAGGCTCTGATCCAGCTGGCCCACGTTCGCCGCGCTGAGCGAGAAGGTGGGGAGCGTGTCGCCGCGATCGTACTGCAGGAACAGGGCGGGCACGACCACGCCCGCCGGCACGTCTTTGTACTCGACGAACTTGCCGCGTTGCTGCGGCGTGAGGGTCTGCACGAAGCTGCGGTAGCCGACCTCGGCGGCGCCGGTGAGCGGCCCCGCCGGCGCTGCGTGGACGGTGTCCTTGGTGGCGGATCGGGTGGTGTCTTTTGCCGGACGCTGTGCCGCGACGCTGCGCGGCGGCACGAGCGCGGCGACGGCGGTCACGAGAACCGCGGCAACGAATGCTCTGAAGCGCATCGTCTTTCTCCTGTCGCGCATCGCGCTACCTGGTGAAGGCCTTGCCCGAGGGGTGATTCGAGCCATGGATGTTGAAGTGGCAGTTGGAGCACTGGCGGTTGAACACGAACTGGAAGTCCGCCGGCGTGCTCGGATTGCGCGGCTGGATCGGGTGGCCGGTGCCGGCGTGGCACTGCTGGCACAGGCGGGGCCGCGACATGATCAGCATCTTGTCGTGATTGCTGCCGTGCGGATCGTGGCAGTTGGCGCAATTCTCCACCACGGGCTCGTGCTCCCACAGGTAGGGGCCGCGCTTGTCGGCATGGCACGCGTAGCACACCTCGTTGATCGAGCTGGCCACGAGCAGCGATGGGCCGGTGGAGCCGTGCGGATTGTGGCAACTCGTGCACTCCATCTTCGACTGGCCCAGCGGCATGTGCGCGAACTGCGTGAGCTTGGCCTTCTCCCGCTGGTGGCACTGGCCGCAGGTCTCGGTCACGCTCGGCTTCTTGAGGCTCGACCGCTCCGATTCCGTGTGCATCATCGTGTGGCAGTCGGAGCACGCCACGTCGTGCGATTCGTGCGCGCTCCCCTTCCACAGCATGCGCGCCGTCTTCTCGTGGCACTGCAGGCAGGTGGCGTTGCGGTCGGCCACCGATGACGGGTGCTTGCCGTTGAACGTGATCAGGCCGCCGCGCTCGTCGCCGCCCGACTCGGCGTGCTGCTTGGCCGGGCCATGGCAGGTCTCGCACCCCAGCGCTTCGTGGGTATTGCGCGGATGATTCAGGAACAGTTGGCCCTTGGACGTGGCGCCGAACTGCGCCGCTTCCTTGGCGTGGCAGTCGGTGCACGAGGCGCTCCCGGCATATCCGGCCGGCGTCGGATGCGCGGCCGGGGACTGCTGCGCATGCGCCGCCGGCGCCGCGACGGCGAGGGCGAACGCGATCGCCAGCCAACGCGCGAAACGATGGTGTGACATCTCAGGTCCCCTGCCGCCCCGGTGCGGGGCGGCGGTCGGATGGGAGGAAAGGATGGGCGTGGAGAGGAAGGGGGAACGCACCATGGCTCAGTGCGACTTGGCGCCCAGGTCGTGCACGTAGACGGCCACCGCCTGCATCTCGTCCGGCTTCAGCTTGTCCTTGAACGACTTCATGTCCGCGTTCTTGCCGTGCGTGAGGACCTTGACGATCGAGTCCTGCGAGTGCGACGCGATGAATTCGCCGTTGAACGTGGCGATCTTGGGGAACTTCTCCTTCATCGTCTTGGGCGGCGTGCCGATCACGCCGTGGCACTTGCGGCAGTTCTCGTTGTACAGCGCCTTGCCGTCCGGCGCCTGGGCCGGCTGCACCGACGCCGCGGCCACGGTGGTCGTCACGAGGCTGAGAATCAACAATCCGGTTTTCATGGTTTCTCCTGAAGCTTCTTGGGTTCCGGGAACGTGTCGACGAATTGGGGTTGCTTCGTCTCGCCGTGGGGACCGCGGAGCGAAGCCAGGTATTGCGAGATCTCCTCGATCTCCTGATGGCTGAGCGTCGGCGGGCCGAACGCCGGCATCTTGGAATCGGCATGGAACCGCGACGGATCTTCGAGGAAGCTGTGCATCCAGCTCGCCGAGTGGATCAGCCCCACGGCGGTGAGATCCGGCGCGTCGGGAACGTCGGCGCTCTTCGTCGGCGTCGAGACGCCGGCCACCGCGTGACAGCTCCCGCACTGCTGCGCCTTGAACAGCGCGCGTCCGGCGCGCTCCACCGACGTCAGCGCGCGGCCCACCTCGGGCGCCACCGGCGGCGGCTCGTCGCGCACCGACGCGCCGATCAGGAACGCCGACGCGCCGAGCACGCCGAACAACGCGATGCGCGCCACCGGACGCACCGCCAGGGCACGGCGGCTGCGCCGGTCGAAGAACGGCAGCATCACCAGTACCAGCACGATCAACGCCGGCAGGCCGGCCGCCACGGCCGCTTCCATGGAGCCGGGCACGAGCTTGAGCAGCTGGTAGAACGGCAGGAAGTACCACTCGGGACGCGGCACGTACGCCGTGTCGGCGGGATCGGCCGGCGGCTCGAGCCCCGCGCCCTTGAAGTGCGCCAGCAGCACGAGCACCAGGATCACCGCGGTGGCGACGATGATGTCCTTGGCGATGATGTTCGGCCAGAACGGCACGCCCGCGCCTTTCGACTTCGCGTACTGCTCATGGTAGTACGCCGGGTACGCGGGATCATCGGTGCGCGCCGGGGCGCCCTCCTCGAGCACCCGCGTCCGCGGCGCGATGCCCTGCCGCACGACGAGCGAGAGGTGCAGCAGCACGATCCCCACCAGCAGCACCGGAAGCACCAGCACGTGGATCGCGTAGAACCGGGCCAGCGTGGCCGCCCCCAACTGCGCCCCGCCCCGCAGCAACTTCACCAGCGTCCCGCCGATGATCGGCGTGGTGCCGGCGATGTTCGTGCCCACCTGCGTGGCCCAGTAGGCCTTCTGGTCCCACGGCAGCAGGTAGCCCGTGAATCCGAATCCCATCACCACGAAGAACAGGCCCACGCCGAGCACCCAGTTGATCTCGCGCGGGTACTTGTACGAGCCCATCGTGAACACGCGGATCATGTGCGCCATGACGAGAACCACCATGGCCGAGGCGCCCCAGTGGTGGAGTCCGCGCACCATCGCGCCGCTGAGCACGTGATTCTGGATGAACTGGATGCTGTCGTACGCGTGGTCGGGCGACGGCGAATAGGACATCGCGAGCACGATGCCCGTGACCACCTGCACGGTGAACACGGCGAGCGTGGCGCTGCCCAGCGTGTGCCACCAGGTGAGCCCGCCCGGCATCTTGCGGTCGAGCAGCGTGCGCCGGATGCCGGCGATGTCCACGCGCTCGTCGAGCCAATGAAGCATGCGCTGCATGGCGTCAGGCCTCGATCTTGTCGGGGACGCCAAGCCGGAAGTCGGAGTACTGCACGTACACCGCGCTGTCCCGGATCTGCACCGGCAGCTCGTCGAGCGGGCGCGGCGGCGGCCCCGCCAGTACCGCCCCCGTCTTCACGTCGAACTGCCCGTGATGGCAGGGACAGAAGAAGGCCGTCCGCTCCTTGTCGTACACGTAGCTGCACCCGAGATGCGTGCAGTGCCCGTTGTAGGCCTTGAACTTCTCCCCGTCGTCGGTATACAGCCACACGCCGTTGAGGGCGCGCGTCTCCACCCACGCATCCTGCAGCGTCTGCACGAAGTTCACGCGCACCGGCACCCCGACGTCGAGCAGCGCGATGTCGTCGGCCACCTTCACCCACGCATCGTTCTTCCGGCGGGCAAGCGTGGGCGACGCGAACGCGCGGAGCACGGGAAACCCTACCATGACGGCGCTGATCGCGGCGCCAAAGCCGCTCACGCGCCGCAGAAACTTGCGGCGCCCCAGCGGCGCGCCTTCGACTGGTTCGTCTGAAGAGTCTTTCGAATTCGCGGACAAGATGACCACCCCATCGAGTTGGAAAACGGACGCATCAGGGCCACGTCCCACCCGGGTGCATGGGCAAGACTGGTTCCGCAAATCACGTAGGCGACCAACCCATTGCCGTGTGAGGAGTTATGGCAGGGATCTTCCCGGAAACCCCCGACACGACTTGGGGGAATTGCCCCTCCATCGCCGGTTTGCTCGCCTCTAGCATGGGGCAACTGCCCCAGCCGCCGGGATGCGCATTTTCGCCAACCCGTTGTGGGCCAGCGCCTTGGCGTGGTCGCGGGGCGCGGCGCTGCTCTTGCCTAGAGGGGTGGCAGCGAAGCACGGCGCAATTTCCGGAGTGGGCATGGCGGTGTGGCGGCAGTTGGCGGCAAAAACACGGGAGCTCGGGCGCCAACGCGGCGGCCGGCTGAGTCGGCGCCTGCTCGTGTGGTTCCTCCTGTTCTCGCTGGTGCCACTCCTGGCCACGAACGCCGTCGGTTATCAGCGATCGAAAGCGATTCTCGAGCAGTTGGTGGACCGATACCTCTCCGCGGTGGCTCAGGTGCAGGTCCAGCACGTGCGCGATCGCATCGACCATCACCTCCTGCTCCTGCAGGCGATCGTGGCCGGCAATCAGTTCCTGGCGGCCGGCGCCCTGCGTTTCGAGGGCCGGCCCGCCGGCGAGATGGGATCGGTGGCCACGCCCGCCGCCCTCCAGGAATTCCTGCGGCGCAAACACGAGGAACTGCTGGCGTTCGACGCCATCGATCTGTTCACGCCCGACGGCCGCGTGATCGCTGCAGCGGGCGATCCGCAACTGATCATCACGAAGCCGCCCGCCGACGAGCGCCGGGGCTCGCTCTGGACCTCCCTGCGCCGCGGCGTGCACGGATCCGAGCCGGAGTTCGAACTGGCGGTGCCGGTGACGACGCACGACGGCCAGATGGTGGCGTTCCTCGGCGCCTCGGTATCCCTTGCCGAGGCCAGGGAGTTCCTGCAGGTGCCCGAGCACGTGGCCGGCCATGTGGAGAGCTTCATCGTGGACTCGGCGGGACGTCCGCTGTTCGTGTCGCATCCGCATGCGCCGGTGAACTACGCGGTGCCGCTGGCCACGCCGCTGCTCGGCGAGGCGCCGGCCTCGATCATGATGTATCCCGACCGCCAGGGCGTGCAGGTGATCGGCACCATTCTCGAGATCCCCGGCTACCCCTGGCGCTATGTGGCCGAGGTGCCGGAGGCGGAGGCGTTCGGCGATCTGCGCAAGCTGGGGTGGCTGTCGTTGATTCTCGAGACGGTGTTCGTGGCCGTGCTGGTGGCCGCGGCTTGGGTGGTGGCGTGGGACATCGTGGCGCCGCTGGGACGCCTGGTGAGCGCCACGCGACGCGTGGGGCAGGGCGATCTCGGCGTGCGCGTGGCGATTCCGCAGCGCAACGAGCTCGGCGAGCTGGGCCACGCGTTCAACGACATGACGGCGGCGCTGGCCGATACGACGGCGCGCGTAGAGGAGTTGCACCGGCGCGAGATCGAACGAGCCTCACAGCTGGCCACCGTGGGCGAACTGGCCAGCGGGGTGGCGCACGAGATCCGCAACCCGGTGGTGGGCGTGTCGAACGGGCTCGACCTGGTGCGGCGGCGCGTGGGCGCCGATCCCGTGCTCGAACCGATCATCGACGAGATGGGACGCCAGCTCACGCGCATTCAACAGACGCTGCAGGAGCTGCTGGCGTTCGCGCGCCCGGCCACGCCCATGCTGGCGCCGCTCAACGCCAACGATCTCGTGGAGCGCGCCATCCGGCTGGCCCAGCCGGCGGCGGCGCGGTCGTCCGTGCACTTCGAGCGCCATCTCGATCCGGCGCTCCCGCGGATGCTGGCCGACGAGGAGATGCTGCACCAGGCGTTGGTGAACGTCATCATGAACGCCCTGCAGGCCACCCCCGCCGGCGGCACGGTGACCGTGACCACGCGGCATACCGACGAGGCGATCGAGATCGAGATCGCCGACACCGGGTGCGGCATCGCCGCCGAGAATCTCGCCTTCGTCTTCCGCCCCTTCTTCACCACGCGTCACACGGGCACCGGACTCGGACTCCCGATCACGCGCGAGATCATCCAGCGTCACGGCGGCCGGGTGAGTCTCACCAGCCGCGTGAACGCCGGCACCACGATCACTCTCTGGCTTCCGATCCGACACCGCGACGCGCCGGCCGCGCGGCGAGAGGACTTCACGGTATGAACAAACCACGCGTGGTCATCTGCGACGACGAGATGCTGATTCGGCTGTGGCTCTCGGAACATCTCGCCGACGCCGGCATGCGCACCGAGGCGGTGGGCGACGGCGCGAGCCTGATGGAGGCACTGGAGCGCGAGCCCGCCGATCTCGTGCTGCTCGACCTGCGCCTGCCCGACGGCTCGGGCATGGATTTCCTGGCGCGCGCCAAGAAGCTCGACCCCACGCTGCCCGTGATCATGATGACCGCCTACGGCGAGATCGAGACGGCGGTGGCCGCCGTGCGGGCCGGCGCGCACCACTTTCTCGAGAAGCCCATCGCCCTGCCCGAGCTCGTGCTGCTCATCCAGCAGGCCCTCGAAGCGCGGCAGCTGCGCGTGGACGCCGACCGGTATCGCGAAGGCTGCCGCTGGCAGTTCGCCGACGTGACGCTCATCGGGCGATCGCCGGCCATGCGGCGCATCGCCGATCTGATCACGCGCGTGGCCGCCAAGGGGAGCACCGTGAACGTGCTCATCCGCGGGGAGAGCGGCACGGGCAAGGGACTGGTGGCGCGGGCCATCCACGCCCGCGGGCCGCGCCGCGCGCAGCCGTTCATGAGCGTGAACTGCACGTCCCTCCCCGATCAGCTCGTGGAGAGCGAGCTGTTCGGGCACGAGGCCGGCGCCTACACCGATGCCCGCGAGATGAAGCGCGGCCTGGTGGAGATCGCGAACAAGGGCACGATCTTCCTCGACGAGATCGGCGACATGCCCAAGCCGCTGCAGGCCAAGCTGCTCCACTTCCTGGAGACGCACGAGTTCCGCCGCGTCGGCGGCGTGCGCAATCTCGAAGTGGACGTGCACGTGATCACGGCCACCAACCGCGACCTCGAGGAAGCGGTGGCCAAGGGCGACTTCCGCGAGGACCTGTTCTACCGGCTGAACGTGCTGCCGGTGACGATCCCCCCGCTGCGCGAGCGACCCGAGGATGTGGCGCCGTTGGCCGCGCACTTCGTGGAGATGCTGTGCCGCGAGCTGGGACAGCCGGTGCGGGAGATCACGCCCGAGGCGGTGCAGGCGATGGAGCGCTATTCATGGCCCGGCAACGCGCGCGAACTGGAGAACGTGCTCGAGCGCGTGCTGCTGCTCGAGGACTCGCCGACCGTGGAACTGGCGCAACTCCCGCCGGAGTTTCATGGCCTGGCGCCGCAACGCGGCCGGTCGTTCGTGCTGCCGGTGGGCGGATTCAAGCTCGACGAGATCGAGCGGGAGTTCATCAGCCAGGCCCTCGACCGCGCCGACGGGAACAAGACGCGCGCGGCGCGCCTGCTCGGCCTGTCCAGGGATACGCTGCGATACCGGCTGGAGAAATACGGCATCCGGTAACCGTCCGTCCCTCCTACGGTCCTACCGTCTCCGCCAACACGCGGATGAACTCCGGCTTCGCATTCGGGAGTTCCGTGCGGTACAGCGTCATGCCCAGCTCGCGGGCCTTGTCCTTGGCCTCGATGTCGATGTCGTAGAGCACCTCCAGATGGTCGCTCACGAACCCGATCGGCACCTGCAGCACGTTCCGCACGCCTTCGGCCTTGAGCGTATCCAGATAATCCAGGATGTCGGGCCCGATCCACGGCTCCCCGGTGCCGCCGGCGCTCTGCCAGGCGCGGCGGAACCCCGGGAGCCCCGCCGCCATGGCCACCAGCTCGGCGCTCTCCTGCAGCTGGGCCTCATACGGGTCGTTCCAGGTGCGGATGCGCTCCGGCAGGCTGTGCGCCGTGAACACCACCGTCACGCCGGCACGGTCGGCGGCCGCGAATTGCGTCAGCCCCTGCCGCACCAGCCCCGCCATGAACGCCATGAACGACGGCCGCTCGTACCAGTGATCCACGAAGCGCAACGCGAACGGATTGCCCAGCTCGGCCATCTTCTCGTCCACCGCCTTGCGGTACCCGCCGATGCTCATCCGCGAATAATGCGGCGCCAGCACCAGCGCCGTCACCTGGCGGATGCCGTCGTCATACATGGTCTGCACCGCCTCGGCCACGTACGGATGCCAGTGCTTCATGCCCATGTACACCGGCTGCGGGTTGCCGGCGGCGGCGAGCTCCGCCGCCAGTCCCACGCGAACGGCTTCGGTGAGCGCCAGCAGCGGCGTGGCGCCGCCTATCCGCTCGTAGCGCGCCCGGAGGTTGGCCACCGATTCGGGCGACGGGGTGCGCCCGCCACGAATGTGCGTGAAGTACGGCTCCACATCTTCCAGCCGCTCCGGCGTGCCGTACGCCATGAGCAGCACCGCGCGCTTGTCACTCCCCATCTCACCGCCCTCCAGCCGTTGCGAATGATGCCGCCGGCGCCGGCGACAGGACGCGCGCGCGCACCGTCGCGATGGCCTGCTCGATGGCGGCCACGGGCGTCTGCGGCAGCAGGCCGTGCCCGAGGTTGAAGATGTGCCCCGGCCGGCCGCCCGCGCGGTCGAGCACGTCGTTCACCTCGCGCTCGATCACGTTCCCCGCACCAAGCAGGACCGCGGGGTCCAGGTTCCCCTGGATGCCCTTGTCGTACCCGATCACGGCCCACGCCCGGTCCAGCGGAATGCGCCAGTCGGCGCCCAGGATCGACGCCCCATCGGTCGTCATCGCGTCGAGCAAGGTGGCGGTGTTGACGCCGAAATGGATGAGCGGCGCGCCCAGCGGCGCCAGCTCGGCAAAGATCCGCCGCGTGTAGGGCTGCACGTAGCGCACGTAGTCGTTGCGCGACAGCGCGCCCACCCAGCTGTCGAACAGCTGCAGGACGTCCACGCCGGCGGCCCGCTGCGCCCGCAGGAACACGATCACCATGTCGGTGAGGCGGGTCATGAGCTCGTGCCAGATCTCGGGCGCCGCATACATCATCGTCTTGGCGCGCAGGAACTCCCGCGACGCCTTGCCTTCGATGAGGTACGCCGCGAGGGTGAACGGCGCGCCGGCAAAGCCGATGAGCGGGGTGCGATCGCCGAGTTCGGCCTTCAGCATCCGGATCGTCGTCAGCACGTACGGCAGATCCACCTCGGGCACCAACGGCCGCAGCGTGTCCACGTCCCGGGCCGTGCGGATGGGCGCGTGGATCACCGGGCCCACTCCGTCCACGATGTCCAGCGGCACGCCGGCCCCGACGAGCGGGTGCATGATGTCGGCGAACAGGATGGCGGCGTCCACCCCCAACCGCCGCACGGGCTGCAGCGTCACTTCGGTGCACTCGTCCGGCCGCTGGCAGATCTCGAGCAGTGAATACTTCTCGCGCACGGCGCGGTACTCGGGCAGCACGCGCCCCGCCTGGCGCATGAACCAGACCGGCGTGCGCTCCACCGGCTGATGGCGGGCGGCGCGCATGAACAGCGTGGACTCGATCGTCACGTCGTACTCCGGAATTCGGATGGAAAGCGCGCCGCCA
>DATLTC010000041.1 GCA_035533755.1 Gemmatimonadaceae bacterium | reverse complement strand
CGCCCCAGGTCACGCACCTGCCGGCGCGCCACGAAGTGGTGCACGCGTATTCGGATCACGCCAGAGCGCAGGCGCTGTTCGGCGAGACGACGACGATTCCGTTGGGCGAGGGAGTCCACCGCATGGCCCAGTGGGCTCGGGTGGTGGGGGCGAGATCCAGCCGCTCGTTTGGGGCGGTGGAGATCGAGCGGGGACTCCCCTGGCGAGAGGAGGACGGTAGGACGGTAGGGGGGTAGGACGGTAGTTGGTAAACGGCGTTCCGCAGTTACCCACAACCGTCCTACCCCCCTACCGTCCTACCGTCAAACGTTTCCCGTATTGCGCTCACAAACCGTTCAGCGGCGAACCGCTCGGCATTGGTCCGACACGCCGCGGGCGCGATGCGCTCGCGCCCCTCGAACCTGCGCACCGCGTCCACCAGCGAATCCACCGTCTGCTCCTCGAAGAACACACCCGTGGGCTCGGGCGCGTCGAGGCCGCGGATGGTTTCCAGCGCGCCGCCGCGGGCATACGCGATCACCGGCGCGCCGCAGGCCTGCGCCTCCAGCGGCGAGATGCCGAAATCCTCTTCGGCGGCGAACAGAAAGGCGCGGGCGCGACGGAGGTGGTCGCGGAGTTCCTCGCGCGGGAGAAAGCCGAGCAGTTCCACATTCGGGCCGGCGGCCTCGCGTACGCGGCGCAGCTCGGGGCCGGTGCCGATGATCACCAGCCGGCGGTCGGGGAGCCGCGCGAACGCCCGCGCGATCATATCTATACGCTTATATGGCACGAGCCGCCCGGCGGTCACGTACAGGGCGGGGTCGCGCGCTGCGGCGCTCGCCGGGCCGGGGGTGAAGAACCGGGTGTCCACGGGCGGATGGACCACCGTCGAGTCGCGGCCATACGCCCGCCGGATGCGGTCGGCCACGAAGTGCGACAGCGTCACGAACTCGGTGACGCCGTGCGTGCCCTCCAGATCCCAGGCGCGCATGCGGTCGAGCAGCCGGTGGGCGAGCCATCCGCGCACGCCGCGGTCCAGTCCGGTCTGCGCCAGATACTGATCGCGCAGATCCCACGCGTAGCGCATGGGGCTCAGGCAGTAGCACACGTGCCGCTGCCCCGGCCGGATGCGCACGTTCTTGGCGGCGGCGTGCGACACGGAGATCACCAGGTCGTAGCCGCTCACGTCCAGCGAGCGCACGGCCGCGGGGTAGAGCGGCAGGTAGTACCGATGGCGGCTCGCCACGCCGGGCATGTGCTGCAGGAACGACGTGGTCACCTGGCGCGGAATGCCCAACCCGGCGCGGTCGGCGCCCGCCATGTGGTCGAGCAGCGTGAACACGCGCGCTTCGGGAAAGAGGCGGAGCAGCTGCGCGAGCACCAGCTCGCCGCCGCCGAAGGTGACCAGCCAGTCGTGGACGAGGGCTACGCGCACGGCCGCGCAGCGCCGGAGCGGGCGACGATGCGTGGACGAGCGGAGGCGATGCTCACCGCGCCAGCCCGAGTCGCGTGCCCAAGCGCAGATAGCTGTTGCCCACGTCCTGCCCCGGAAAGCGGTTCAGGTCCCACACGTGGCCCACCTGGAAGGTGATGTCCGACTTTCCATGGAAGATCGTGCCGCCGAAGCCCAGATCCCACTGCGAGCGAAGCTGATTGGCGGGCATGCCGACCCAGGTATCGGGGGGCATCTGGCGCTCCATGAGGGAGACGCCAAGCCGGCCGGCCGACGTGAACCGGTCGACGCCCAGGTCGATGCCCCCCGATTGCTCGATGAGCGGCGTGCCGAGGAGCTGGCCGAGTTCCGTGTGGCCCTGGGCAATGGGGTAATGGTCGTAAAAGGTGGACTGCCCGCGGCCGATCTGCTGGATGGCCGACACGCGCCCGCTGGCGGCCTCGGCGCGAACGGTCCAGAAGCCCGCGTGCGCGCTGTCGAGACCAATGACCTTGAAGAAGCCCAGCAGCCACGCGCTGTTGTGCTCCGGTTCCAGCATGACATCGCGGATGTCCACGTTGCGGTCGTTCTTGCCGAATTCACCGAACACTTCGAGCCCCATGGCGGGCGCGCGGGCGCTGAAGAACACGGAGAGAAGCTGGTTGTCGGCCGTGCCCAGTCCGGCAGCCCCTCTGCTGCTGAAGAGCGCCCCGAAGGGCAGCGTGTAGTCGTCTTGAGTGAAGTGCGCGGGCCAGTCGCGGTGGTAGAATCGCGTGAAGCCGATGGTGAGGGGCGTCGACGGCGGCTGCCAGGTGGCGATGAGGCCGGCTCCCAATCGCGTGGCGTTGGGGCTTGGCGGCGCGTAGTTGCTCTGCTGCAGCCGGCCGTAGATCACCTGCCCGCTGAACCGGCCGATCGGCGTGTGGATCGCCTGGTTGGTGCCGAAGAAGATGTGCGGAAACCCGGGCGCATTCGGTCCAAAGAGAAGGGCATTGCGAACGCCGGGGCCCCAGAAAATGTCCTCGGTGGAAAGGCCGGCGCCCAAGCTCTTGACGTCGATCCGCACGTACGACTGCCCCGGGTCTATCAAATGGTAGGCGCCGGGCCCCATGCGCTGCGGCAGGTCGATGGACGTCGGCATCATCGCATCGACGTACGGATTCGCGGCGCCGGCCGGCACGGGTTCCAGTTGGAACGCCCCATTCTGCGCGTACTCCACCAGCGGCTCGATGCGCGCCGAAAGGGGTCCCCACCGCATGTCGCCGCCCACGGTGGCCCAGGCGTTCACACCCTTGCCCTGCCACACGGGGCCGTCGTTGAAGCCCCAGGCGTAGCTCGAGTTGTCGGAAACCTCGGCCGACGGACGCAGCAGCTCGAAGTGGCTGGGCGGCGCGGTGCGCTGCGGCAGCCGGTCCTTCCACGGATGCGCCGCCGAGAGCGAGGCGCTCCACTGGTCGAGCACCGAAGGCGAGAAGGGACGGATGGCCCAGGGCTCGTCGGAAAGAAGGCCGCGCACCGCGAGCGCGCGGGCGTAGAGTTCCCAGTCGCTGCCCACGGTCGCTTCGTTCCATTGCGTGCCCTGAGCGCGCAACACGGCCGGAAGGGCGAGAAGGCAGACGAGGGCAAGCCACGCGCGGCGCATCAGGCGATCTCCTCGATCACTTGCATCACACGCTCGGCGCTCGCGTCCCAGGTCATGCGACGGACGCGGTCCACGCACGCGGCCGGCTGGCGCGCCGGATGAGCGAGCACGGCGCGCACGGCGTTGACGAACGCGTCGGCGTCGTCGGGGTGGCACAACGCGGCGCAACCGCCGGCGGCTTCCAATAGCGAGCCCGCACTGGAGCACACCACCGGCGTGCCGCAGGCCGTCGCTTCCACGACCGGGAGGCCGAAACCCTCCATGCGCGACGGAAAGAAGAGACAGGCCGCCGCGTGGTAGAGCGCGCGAAGCACGTCGTCCTGCTGCGCGCCGAGCACGAGCATGCGATCGGCCACGCCGGCCGCGATGGCGTGCGCCGATACCGGCTCCCAATCCGGATACCACTCGCCAACCACGATCCACCGGAGTTCCGGGATGCGCCGGAGCAGCTCCACGCCCATATCGAGGTTCTTATGCCGCTTGCGATTGCCCACGCTGAGCATGAACGGGCCGCCGGCGGCAAAGGGGGCAACGTCGTCGGGCAGCGGAGGAGCGGGTTGAAAGAATCCCGGGTCGACGCCCTCGGGAATGCGGCGAATCTTCGCGGCGGACCCGGGAACGAGGGCCGCGAGGTCGTGCGCGGTGTAATCCGACGGCACTACCACGCGGCCGGCGTGCCGCACGGCGCGGCGAATCCACCGTTCGGCGAGTCGTCGACGAGCGGGCTTCGTGGCTCCGGGCACGCGGAGCAGGATCAGATCGTGAACCATGGCGACATAGCGACGCGGAAGAGCATACCACGGAACATCCCAGTGCGGGAAGAACCAGATCGCATCTCCCGCCTGCCGGCGCACGCGCGGCCAGGTGAGTTGCGCGGCCGTCGAGTGGCGCGGGCTGGTCCATTCCACCAGGCGCGGGGCTCGCCGGCTCCAGTCGCGAACGCCCAGTTGCTCCAGTTGCGTCACGGGGCCGCAGAGGGTGAGGTCGAGGCGCGGATCGATGTCCAGACGGGCGGCCAGGGCCCGCGCCAGCGAGCAGGCGACGCGCGCGATGCCAGAGCGGGCTGGGTCGCGGAGATCGAACGCGACGGAAATCATCTGGCGATTCGGATGTCCATTCACGAGTCGTTAAAGGCGTCCGGCCCCTTGTTGAGCGCGAGAAGATACGCGAAGTTGCCGGGGATTCCTACCCTGGGTTTCTATTCGCGGCATGCCGATTCTCTCGAGGCTTGTGATAGTGCTCGCCGCCGCCGCCGGCGCCGGCGTGGCCTCGGCGCAGACGCCGTGCGGCGCGCGAGTGCGTGAACTGGCCGATCCGACGGCGCGCGCCCAACTGAGTGAAATGCATTCGCGCGGCGCCTCGGTGGCCGATGTGATAGCGGATGGGGCGGAGTGCGGGCGCGACACAGCGCATACCCCGCTCACATCCCACGCTCTGCACGTGCTGTCGCCGATGGTGAGCGTGCAGTCCGCGGGCGGGGTGCCGGATTCTCGAAACGAAGGCGGGGTGTGGGCCGGGCTCGGGCTCACCGCCTTCACGCGCTTCGGGGCGACGTTCGATCGCGGGATGTTCCATGCCGTGCTGGCCCCGGAGTTCTGGTACGCGCAGAACACGAACTTCAACTTCTATCCCGGCGCCGACGGCGCGCGCAGCCAGTTCGCGTCCAACTGGTACACGCCGCCCTATTCGATCGACCTGCCGACGCGCTTCGGGGCGTCGCCGCTGGCGAATGCGAGCCTGGGGCAGTCGGCGCTCTGGGTGAGCGAGGGCGGCGCCGACCTCGGGGTATCCAACAGCTCGCAGTCGTGGGGGCCGGGCATTCGCGGGCACCTGCTGCTGGGGCCCGACGCGCCGGGCATTCCGCGGGTGTTCGTGCGCACCAACCATCCGATCGTCACGCGCACCGGCGCCTGGTCGGGCACCGCGTTCGTGGGCACGCTCACCGAATCGCCCTTCTTCGACCACAACCCGGCCAATGATCTGCGCACGCTCACCGCGTGGACGATAGGCTGGAGCCCGAGCGCGGCGAGCGGCACGTCCATCGGCATCGCGCACGCGAGCATGCGCACGGGGTCGTTGTTCGGCGGATCGGCGCACAAACTGACCGGCCCCAGCGATCAGATAAACACCCTTTACGCACGGGCGCAGGCGCCGGACAACGGAGTGCGGGCGTGGGTGGAGATCGGCCGGGCAGGCGCGCTGCCCAGCTTCAGGCAGTTCATGACGATTCCCTATCAGGGCATCACGTACCTGTTCGGCCTCGAACAGGCCATCAAGACGAATGCGGGCACGCTGCTGCTCACGGGCGAAGCGGCAGATCTGGAGCAGCCCACCGACATCCGTGGGCAGCCGACGCAGGATTTCTATACGAGCAACGACATCCCGCAGGGATGGACGCAGCGCGGACAGTTGCTGGGCGACGGCATCGGGCCCGGCGGGCAGTCGCAGTGGTTCTCCATCGACTGGGTGACGCCCAGCGGGTCCGCGGGCGCGTTCATCGAACGGGTGCGGTGGAACGAGGACGCCTTCCTGCGGCAGTATCTGCCCTTTCCCAACCGGCACGACGTCACCGTTCGCGCCGGAATCAGGGGCGGCGTGCTGCTCCGCGGGCAGGAGCTTCATGTGGAATTGAGCAGCGGGCGCCGGCTGGACTACCTGTTCCAGAACGGCAGCTACATCCAGGACTTCCAGACGGTGGATGTGAACGTGACGCAGTTCCGGGTGTCGGTGACGCCGTTCGCGGAGCGGCGCCCATGAGCCGCCCGCTGCTCTCCGTCATCGTTCCCACCTACGGTCGCTGGCAGCACATCGGTCCTCTGCTCGACTCCGTCATGGCGCAGGAGTTCCACGACTGGGAGTGCGTGATCGCCGAAGACGGATCGCCGAACCAGGAGAAGATCAGGCAGATCGCCGCGGAGTACTCGGCGCGCACGCAAGGGCGGGTGAGGTTCCATGCCAACCCCGAAACGCTGGGATACGACGGGAACTTCAGAAAGCTCGTGGAACTGGCGAGGGGGCGGTTCCTGTTCGTCATGGGGGACGACGACTTCGTGGCGCCCGGCGCGTTCGAGGCCGTGGCCGGCGCGATAGACCGCTACCCCAACATGGGAGCGATCCTGCGCGCGTTCGCGGTGTTCGTCGATACCCCCGACAACATCGTGCAGGTGAATCGCTACTACGCGCACGAGTGCAGCTTTCCGGCGGGCCCGCCGGCGATCGTGGCGTGCTTCCGGCGATTCGTGGCGATGAGCGGACTGGTGCTGGACCGCGACCTGGCGCAGGCCTGCGCCACCGACCGGTGGGACGGCACGCTGTTCTACCAGCAGTGGCTGGCGGGCAACATTCTCGCGCAGAAGGACGCGGTGTACCTCCCCGATCTCCTCGCCTACTTCCGCCGCGGGGCGCCGCCCGTATTCGGCACGGCCAAGGCGGAGCAGGGAATGTTCACGCCGGGATCGCAGCCGCCGGATACGGACCTGCGCATGGTGGGCGCGCTGATGAAGATCGCGCGGGCCGTCGAAGCCGAGCGCGGGGTGAAGATCTCCGACGCCATCGAGCGCGACTTCGCCAACTACATCTACCACACGCTCGCCCACCAGGCGCACGAGCCCTGGCCGGTATTCCGCAAGTTCTACAAGGATCTCGGCGCGCAGGGGTTCGACAAGTACCCGCAGTACCACGCCTGGTTCTGGGCCATCGCGCTGCTTGGCGCGCCGAACGTGGACCGGGTGATCCAGTTCCTTCGCCGCACGCTGGGGCATACGCCGAATCTCACGTCCTTCGCCCGCGCCAAAGCGAAGTGAAACTCAGTGGGCGCCGAGTATGGCGGCGGCGACGAGCACGGCGAGCGCGGGAACGCCGAGAAGGGCGGCGCGGCGCACGACGACACGAGACGCCGGGAAGCGCCACGCCATGATCGACCACTGGCCCACGGCATCGAGCGACATGCGCCCCAGCCACGCGAAGGCGATGCCGGAAATGCCCCACAGATGTCCGAACAGCGCCAGCAGGCCGAGGTAGATCGGCAGCTCCATGATGTACATGATGCCCGCGCCCTTCGCGTCCACCGCGCCCTGCAGCATCGCGAACGGCACCTGCGCCAGGCAGTTGATGAACACCGCGATCGCCAGCCAGGGGAGCACCTGCGCCGCCACCGGCGAGTAGGCGCTGCGCATCCACGCCTGCAGCAGCGGCTGCGCGAACGCCGCGAGCACGAGCGCCGAGCTGAAGATCACCAGCATCGTCACCCAGGTGGCCTTCCACATGAGTTCGACGGCGCGTTCGGGGTCGGGCTTGTACGACGCCGCGAGCGCCGGATAGAGCACCGGCTGCAGCGCGCCGGTGAACAGGAACTGCTTGGTGGCCACCTCGGCGGCCGTGCCGTACCAGCCCGAGGCGGCGATGGGAAATGCCGACGCCACCACCATGCGGTCAACGTTGCTGAGCACGGGGCCGACCATGTTGGAGGCAAAGATCCATCGGCCGACACTCGCCAGTTCGTGCACGGCGCCGCGGTGCGGAAGGCGAGGGCGGCCCAGGCCCGGGACGATGCTTCCGATCACGAAAAAGTGCGCCAGCCAGTAGAGCACCCGTCCCACGACGATCGCGCCCACGGCGATCCGCGCGTCGCCGCCGAACGGCAAGGCGACGAGCGGGCCGGCGTAGGTCACCACGCCGAGCGGCACGCGGAGCCGCGCCGACAGCGGGAACTTCTGCGCCGCCTCGAGCACGCTGCGCAGCGTTACCCCGTGCGCGAGCGGGGGGAGCGACAGGGCGAACAGCCGCAGCACGCCCACCGCCTCGTCGCGGTATCGCGCCGGCACCTTCATCAGGTGGTCCACCACGTGCGGCGCCGCCATCCAGCCGGCCACCGCGAGCACGGACATGATGCCGAGCAGGAGCCAACTCGCCGCCCATACCAGATCGGCCACTTCGTGGTCCCGGCCGCCGGCCAGGCGTACCGACACCAGGCGGGTGAGGGCCCGCCCGAAGCCGAAGTCGAACAGCGAGAAGAGCCCGATGACGCCCCAGGCGAAGGTGAGCAGTCCGAACCGCGACGGGCCGAGCCCGCGGGCGAGGATGGGAATGCTGATCAGCGCGGCGAGCGCGGGAAGCGCCAACGCCGCGAGATTCACGAACACGTTGCGTTTGAGGAGCGCGTCGTCGGTGAGCGCGCGCAGGCGCTCGTGGCTCACGGGTTCGGGATCTGGAAGAACCCGGCGAAGCGCAGATCGGGCGACTGGAATGTGGGCAGATGCACGTTCGAAATAGTGTACGCGCTTCCCGGCGGGTAGGGCGCCGGGGGACTCACCGTGAAGTGGCCCACCGCCGTGCCGTCGAAGTTGTCGGGCGGGTAGAGCATCACGTTGAAGTAGCCCGTGTTGTCGGTGGTGCTGGTGAGCGTGACGGGCGTGGCGTCGAGCCCGGAGTCGAGCGTCCAGGTGACGGTGGCGCCCGCCACCGGGGTGCCGTCGGCGCGCTGGATCTGCGCCGCGTAGCGCAGCGAGGGCCCGAAGCTGAACACGCCGGCAAAGCCAAGGGAGTCGCCCGCGAAGGTGTGGAGGTGAATTCCCGTGATGAGCCGCGCCGGCCCGGTGGCCGGGTGCACGGTGATCTCGCCGTCCACGTAGCCGGTGTCGGTGACGGCGGCGCGCACCTCGATGCGCCCGTCGGAGCCGGTCACGAGCTGCAACGAGTCGGGATCGATGGCGATGCCGCCGGTGCGGCGGAAGGTCACGGGCACGCCCCGGGCCTGCTTGAGTGAATCGTTACGCCAGAGTTCGATGGCCCACGCCCACCGCTGCCCGTAGCCAAAGTTGCCCAGGTAGCGGTACGACGTGGAGTCGTAGGTGGCGAGGTGCAGGTTGGGGTACGAGGTGGCCGAACCGTTGGGCGGCGTGAAGGTGAGCGTGCCGATGGTCTCGCCGTCCGCGGCCGGCGTCATGTCGAGCAGGAAGAATCCCGTGGCGTCGGTGGTGGTGTTGATGACCGCGGGGGTGGTCGCGATGCCGCCGGTGCGCGTCCAGTTCACCGCCACGCCCTGCACGTGCTGGCCGGTGCCGCGGTTGAACGCCTGCGCCCCGTATACGAGAATGCTCCCCACGTTGTAGGTGGCCTGCGGCGACGCGACGCGATAGTGGTAATCGAGCGGGATGGTGTAGCCGCCGAACACCGCCGGGTGGTCCAGCGACCCCTGGCTCACCGTCAGGTTGCCCACGGCGCTGCCCAACTGGTCGCCGGTGAGGTCGAGGGCGAAGATGCCGTCGGAGTTCGTGCTGCCGGAAAACGTACCGGTGACCGCCACGCCGCCGGTGGGCGCGAAGTTCACCTCGGCACCGGCGAGCGGCACGCCGTCGTGCAGGAGCGTGGCCATATAGCGGGCGTGCGGCACGTCGAACCAGGCGCCCAGCAGCGTCGCGTCGCCTCGACGGGTGGACACGGCTACCTGGAACGGCGGCACGGTATATCCGGCATGGCCGGGCGCCGCCACGGTGATGGTCGCGGACAGACTGTCGGAGCCCCGCACATCCGTGGCGACTTCCCAGCTTCCGTCGCCCCCCGTGGTGGCGGTGGCCTGATCTCCGTTGGAAAGCGACACGCTCACCTGCACGCCGGCCGCCGGAGCGCCCGTGGCGGCGTCGACGATCTGGCCGATCAGATCGACTTTCGCCGCGGGCGCGCAGACGTTGGTGCCGGCGCAGGGCTCGCAGCCGGCCACGAAGATCAGCAGCGGCACGACGACCGCCGCGCCGACGCGAAGCCGGCGATTGCCGGCGATGCGCATGAGAGTGCCCCACATGATCCAGAGAATCTGCATCACGAAGGGCAGGAGAAGCGAGTTCACGAAAAAAGAGTGCACCACCACGGCCAGCGTCGAGGCGGCGGTGGCCACGCCGTGGGCGCGGTCGGCCGGCTCGAGATCCGGATCGTTGTACACTCGCCGCGCCAGCCGCACCACGCGCCACAGCATCCAGACGTAGCAGGCGAGCCCGAGCAGTCCGGTCATGGCCGCCACGAACAGCAGCCCGCCGTCGAGCGACACGCCGGCGCTGCCGAGCAGCACCCATCCGTGGGCCATCTCGGCCGGCTTCATGGCGTTGAAGCCCACGCCCAGCACGGGGTGGTCGATGATCAGCCGCAGGGCGCGCAACCAGGGAATGAAGCGTTCGAGCGCCGAGGTGTCCACGCGCAGCTTGTTGAGCCGCGCGGCGTAGCCCGCCATGAGCCAGAACGTGGGCACGAGCAGCGACGCGCCCACCAGAAACGTGTACCCCAGCCGGGACCTGAGCCCCCGCGCGGCCACGATCGCCGCCAGCCCCACGGCCAGCGCCAGCGCCGACGAGCGCGACACGGTGAGCACGAGCGCGGCGGCGAGGAGAGTGAGCAGCCACGCGCTCCGCGGTTCCCGAATGCCCTCGGCGATCCGCGCAAGGCGGAAGAGCAGCGCGATGGCGATCAGCAGTCCGGCAAAGTTGGGATCGAGCAGCGTGGACACGAGGCGGCGGCCCTGCACGTCCCACACCGGTAGATCGCCTCCGCTGTGGACGAGCTGAGCGAAGCCGGGCAGGAAGGCCGCCTGCACGACGCCGAACGCGGCGATGGCGAGGATGGCCGTTTCGACGTAGCGCCACGCCGAGCGCGCTTCGTCGGGGGTGAGACACCAGACCACGAACAGGTACCAACCGAAGTACACCACCCACCGCGCGAGAAATGCCAGCGTGCCCATGGCGTCGTTGAAATTCATGCCGTAGCGTGCGAGGGCGAGCGCGGTGGACACGGCGGCCACGAGCACGAACGCGGCGGCGGGGAGGGAGATCTCGTCCAGGGTCGCTCGCACGCGGCCGCCGAGCACCACCGCGGCGAGCGCGAACCAGAGCAGCAGAGTGACGAGGTCGCCGACGACGACGGGCGCCGTGCGCCCGCCCAGCGCGCCCATGGGGATGCGTCCCACGTTGGCCAGCGCCATGGCCGCGGCGCCGATGGCGACGAGGTGCCGGGCCGAAAGCTTCACGAGCGGCTAGACCGCGCGCGGAGTGTCGGACTCCCGCGTCTGGGGCGCCGCGCCGAGCGGCACGAGGAGGAGCCCGAACAGCAGTCCGCCCAGCAGCCCCACCAGCCAGGTGGGCGCCGGCCGCGGGAACGACACCCGCCGCGGCACGGCGGCCGTATCCACCAGCCGCACGTCGCCGCCCTCGAGCATCGCGGCCAGCCGGGCCTGGAGCACCTGCGCGCCCATGCCGGCGTCGAGTTCGGACAGCTGCTTCACGTCGGCCTGTTGCTTGGCCACCGACGCCTCGCGGCCCGGCAGGCGATCGAGCTGCGCGTGGAGCGAATCGGCGTCGGTCTGGAGCGAGGCGCGCTGATGGGCCAGCGACTGGCGGTAGGCGTTGGCCAGGGGGAGGAGTTGCGCGGTGAGGGAATCGCGGGCCCGGGCGAGCGCCGCCACCTGTGGCGCGCCGGGCGCCACGCGGGCCAGGAGCACGGTGCGCTGCGTCTCCACCTGGGCAATGGAGGCGACGATGTCGTTGACGGCCGCGCTGCGCAGCAGGTCGGGGAATCCGGCCAGCGCGCGGGGATCGGTGCGTCCGGCCTTCACCATGTCCACCAGGGAATCCAGCGCGTGCTGCGAGGCGCGCAACTGGGCGAGCTGCGCCTCGACGGCGGCCAACTGATCGGCCATTCCCCGGGCAGCAATCGTGGCGTCCACACCGGCGCCGCTCGCTTCCTGCATCTGCGCCAGGGCGTCAACGCCCGTTCTCAGGTCGTGGCGCACCGTGTCGGCCCGCGCCGACAGGAACTCCAGCCGGCGCTGGTTGAGGCCGCGATCGACGGTGCGCCGGCGGAGCATGTACACGCGGGCCAGCAGGTTGGGCACCTGGGCGGCGGTGGTGGAGTCGCGCCCGCTGTAGAGAATCTCCACCGCGTCGCCGCCGGCTTTCTTGGTGCTGATCCTGTCCGCCACGTCGCTGATGGCGTCCTCGCGGTCCACCAGGCGCACGGAGGCGCCGGCGCCGGCCTTTGACGCGTATATGACGCCCTGGGGGATAGTGTTGGCGCCGGCGGAAAGAGTGAGCTTGACCGGCTTGAACCGATTGGGCAGATGCACCGAATCGACGAGCAGGGCGGGCGGCGTGCGGCCGGGACTCCTGGGCTGGATTTCGAGACGGAGCGAATCGACGACGGCGCCGATGGCGGCGCGGCTCTGGAGCAGGGCGAGTTGGGTGGCCAGTTCCACGTCCTGATCACCACCGAGGAGGCCGGGCACGAGTTGAGAGAGGTTCACCTTGCCTTGCAGGCTGTTGCCGGTCCCGGGAAACTCGCGGATGAGCAGGAGCGC
>DATLTC010000040.1 GCA_035533755.1 Gemmatimonadaceae bacterium | reverse complement strand
GCGCGTCTGCTCGGCAAGCAGGATCTGGGGATAGGGATCGCGCCGATAGATGAACTCGAATGTGCCTGCCGCCGGGGCGGTGGAGCCCCCGACGTAGTTCACGCGGAACCGCATGCCTTCGGGCGAGAGCCACTCGCGGACCCCGGTGATCGCGTGCGTGTTCACCAGCCGGCCGGTACGGAAGCTGATGCTGCGCCCCCCGAGCGTGACCTGCTGGCCGGCGAACTGGGCGGCGTCGGTGACCCAGGTGCCTTGCACGCTGGCCGGTAGCCGATTGACCGGAGCGGGCCGGAGCACGAGCACGATCCCCGCTACCAACAGCACGCCGGCCACGAGCGCAGAGACTGGCCAGCGGGACCGCTCGACCGGCGCCTGCGCCGTACGGTGGGGCGCCGCGGGGAACAGGATCACGCGCGACCGGGCGCGCCGCCCGCTGGGCGTGGGCGGCCGGTCCCAGGCCGGCGCCACCGTCTCCGCGGCCGCCTCGATCAGGCGGTGCACGTCGTCGTCGTCGCTTCGCAGATGCTTTGTCCAGCGCGACTGCAGCAGTTGCCGCATACGCCCCGCTCCGCAATTGAACCCGCCGTGGGAATGCCAGCGCCCTCACCGCTCCGGCCCGTCGTCCGGCGCAACCGGACGCCCCCGAATGGTGCATCCCCGGTAGGCAGGATCAATGTTCAGGTTCGTGGCGGGGGCAGTTAGAACGACCGAACCATAGAGGCGCTGAGCCGCGCCAGACCCGGCTCCCGCCCGGCGGGCCGTGCCCCGGGTAAGCCTCCGGAGCCGACGTCGGCTGGCCGGGCAGCCGGGGCCGGAAAAACTCGCGGTTGCAGGATGGATTAGAAAATTCTAACTTTGACGCTCGACTCGCACCCAGGGCGGGTCGTGGCCAGCAACAAAATGGCTTAGATTCGACTGGGTCTGCTCCCCCGGTTCCCCCCAACCGACCGAACCGTCGCTCTCATGACACCCGTGACCGCAACCAAGAAACGCACCAGCCCCGCCCGCGCTCGGCCCGATTCGGAAGTCATTTCCAAGGCGCGCCTCGCGGACGAAATCAGACAGGTGATCGGCGAGAAGGGCCTGTCTCAGACCGCGGCGGCCGCCGTCGCGCGCGAAGCCCAGTCACAGATGTCGCTCGTCATGAGCGGCCATCTACAGGGCTTCTCGGCGAACCGGTTGATCCGCATGCTCCTCCGGCTGGGCCGGGACGTCGAGATCATCATTCGACGCCCCACGCGCACGCCCCGTGGAGGACGCGTGAAGATCACCGTTCCCAAGCCCGAGGGACGCGCTGGGACTCGCGGTCGCTGAACTCGGGACTGACGTCCAGTAGCTGCTCGGCGCGAGAAAGGCGTAGCCCTTTCCCTTGACCGTACGGAGTGCGTGGGCGAGTCCCAGCTTGGCGAGCTTCCGCCGCAAGTACAGCACGTACACACCGACGATGCCGGAAGCGCCCAGTTGATCGTGGCTCTTCCCCCACACGCGCTCCAGGATCTCTTCTCTGGAGAGCAGGGTATCGGCGTTGTCCACGAGGCAGCGGAACACCTCGAACTCGCGTGATGTGAGCGTGATGCGCCGCCCGTTTGCCGCAACGGTCCGGCGGATGTCGTCGTACTCCACGGTTTCGGAGCCGAGCGGCATCGGGAGGGCGCGTGGGGATACGCGTCGCAGTTGCCGTCGAAGCCGCACCACAAGTTCCGACGAACGGTTGTCGCCGCACACGAAGTCGTCCACGCCCACGGCGAGGAGGCTGGTGAGCACCGACCCGTTCGCGCCCGACGTGACCACGATCTGCGGCACCGCCTCCCAGCGGTCGCGCAGGCGGTGCAGCACCTCGATGTGATCGGCCGTGACTGGCGGCGCAACGTCCACCACCACCGCATCGGGCGGCAACGCGCCCAAGCGCCAGAGCCCGGAGGCCGTGGCTTTCCAGGCCAGGGTGACCGTGGGCAATCCGTACCGCTCCAGCAGGCGCTGTATGGCAGACACCCGCGCGCGAACACGGCCGATCACGAGTACCGTGGGCGCCGGGGGGGCGTTCTGGCGGGGCGTCGAACGTTGCTTCATGGGGTAAGTTCCGCGGCTCTGCGCGCACCCGGGGGAACCTGGGGTGCTGCCCGCAGGGCCGACGCGACGAGAATCTACCGCGGGAACCACCCAGGAGGGTTACACAGGGAGCAACGCACCCATGCATTGGGCGGCCCGCTCGCAACCGCCGACCAACTCCGGGAACCCCCGAGGGGGTCAGTTGCTGGGTGCGTCGGCGGGTCTGGCCGAGGTTTCTTTCATACGATTGGAGAATTCCCCCAGCACGTACGACAAGCCGCCGCGGCGGCGCACATCGCTGGCCCGCTGGCCGGTGTACCGCTTCATCGTGTTGCGGAGCGCGGTATCGGAGGGAAATTCCAGGTCCATGGCCACCGCTTCCACCGTGCTCGCCGTGGTCGCCAGCATGTGCGCCGCCAGCAGCAGGCGACACCAGGTGAGCAACTCCGCGGGCGCGGGTGCGCCCGCCCGCCGGCAGTGGTTGAACAGGGTCTTGCGGTGCACGCCCAGCATGGCGGCCATCGCCGCCACGCTCCGCGCATGGTCGGGATGGGCCACGCCGTACTCCGCCAGGGGATGCAGCGATTCGGGGATTCGCGGCCGCAGCGCGGCCAGCACCGCCTCGACCGCGCAGGCGCGCTGGGCCGACGCCAGCACCGTACGCACCGCGGCCCCGGCGTCGTCCACCCCCACGAACAGGAATTCGTGCACGCCCGCCGCGGCCAGGGCCCGGATGTCCCGCGAGTGTTCGATGCCCGTGCGGCAATAGGCGATGACCGGCACGTTGGGGGCCACGGTAGCCAGGTCGCGCACCACGGGGCCGGCCGTGGCGCCGGTGGCGTCCCGCGGCGCCACG
The DNA here is from genome assembly GCA_035533755.1 of Gemmatimonadaceae bacterium. NCBI lineage: Bacteria > Pseudomonadati > Gemmatimonadota > Gemmatimonadia > Gemmatimonadales > Gemmatimonadaceae > Gemmatimonadaceae bacterium. Next base: position 2,035 of record DATLTC010000040.1, on the reverse strand, counting down.
AACACCGCTGCGATCGGCCCCCGGTGCCGGCGCACCGTGCTGCGCAGCTCGGCCATCGACTCCGCCCACTGCACGCGGGCGCGTCCCCGGAGCGCGCCCGCGATGCGAGCCCGCTCGGTGCGGCCCGGCACATAGCCCACGACCAGTGGGACCGTCGAAGATGGCATGGTGGCCTGGATCGAAACCCGTTGGAGCGTCCGCCGCGTGGCGCCGCGCCTCCCGCCCCCCTGCCCGGCCGCATGGGGGCGGTGCGCGCTTTCACAACTCCTCAACTTGCCGATCCGACGGAGACTTGCACAAGCCCGCCATGCGCCGCCGCATCCATATACCGGTACTTGCAAACCGCCGAGGCGTGACGGCGGCTCCGGAGGACGCTACCGCCGATACAACACGTGCGGCTCGCCGGCGTGCAGGAAGTCACGCTCGTACGCCATCCCGGCCTTCTCCATCACGTGCCGCGACCCGCGATTGGTGGGGAGCGTGACGGCCACCACCGAGGCGAGCCCGAGATCGCGGTGGCCAACGGCCACGCACGCGTTGGCGATCTCGGTGGCGAGCCCCTGCCCCCACCAGTCCGCGTACAGCGCGTAGCCGATCTCCACCTCGTCTACGCCGTCCACGTCCAGGTGGCGGACGCAGGCGCGGCCCACGATCGTCTCGCGGGACGCGTCGCGGACGATCCAGAGGCCGAACCCAAACCGCTCCCAGTGGGCGAGATTCCGATCCAGATACTCGCGTGTCTGGGCTTCGGTGCGGATGCCGCCGAGCGTGGCCATCACGCGCGGGTCCTCGTGCATCCGCCGGATCTCCGGCAGATGTTCGGCGGTGAGCCGCTCGGCGAACAGGCGCGGCGTGGCGAAGGTATCGAGATTCACGCGTGGGTGGGGTGAGGGTGGGCGAGCGCGGCGCCGCGATCATTCATAGAGGTCGGTGCTGAAGTACTTGAGTCCCGAGTCGGTGACGATCGTGACGACGGTGATCGGCGTCTTCGACGCCCGCGCGACGCGCAGCGCGGCGGCGACGTTGGCCCCCGACGTGTATCCGGCCAGAATCCCCTCGGTGCGCCCGAGCAAGCGCGCGGTGTGCATGGCCTCGCGATCGCCGATGCTCACGAACTCGTCCACCAGCGCCGGGTCGTAGAGCTGCGGCACCTCCATGTAGCCCACGCCCTGCAGCTTGTGGCGGCCGGGATGCTTGCGCTTGCCCGAGAGAATGGCGGCGTTGGTGGGCTCCACGGCCACGCACCGCACGGCCGGATTCTTCTTCTTGAGGTAGCGCGAGACGCCGGTGAACGAGCCGGAGGATCCCACCACGCTCACGAACGCGTCCACGTGCCCGCCGGTCTGCTTCCAGATCTCGGGGCCCGTGCCCGTCTCGTGCGCTTTGACGCTGCTCGGATTCTTGAACTGGTCGGCGCGGAAGGCTTTGAGCTTGCGGGTGAGCTGGTTGGTCACCTCCTCCACGCGCTTGAGGTCGGCGCCCGTGACCTGGCCCGGTTTGCCGGTGACCTGCGGCACGAGCACCACCCGCGCGCCGAGCGCGCGGATGGCCTTCTGCCGCTCCACCGTGTTCCCGGCCGACATCACGACCACGAGCTTGTAGCCTTTGATGAGCGACGCGAGCGCGAGCCCGGTGCCCATGTTGCCGCTCGTGCGTTCGATGATCGTGTCGCCGGGACGGATCAACCCCTGCCGTTCGGCGTCGACGATGATCTGCAGGGCCGGGCGGTCCTTGACGCTCAACCCGGGGTTGGCCGATTCCAATTTGGCGAGCACGCGGGACGGGCAGCCGGCGGCGAGACGGTCCAGCGCAACCAGCGGCGTCTGGCCAACGACGTCCAGGATGCTGCTGGACACGGAAGGAAAGCGCATGCGGCGGGGATCTCCGGAAGACCTGCGGAATAGACCATGGATGGCCCGCGCGCGCGGGCGCGGTATTATGGCCGCGAACCACGCGGCGCGCCATCGGCCCCGGTCGCCAGCGCCGCGGCGTTGTTGTGGGCGGCCCGCGCGAGTGCCATCATTCCGGCCATCAC
>DATLTC010000039.1 GCA_035533755.1 Gemmatimonadaceae bacterium | reverse complement strand
ACTCGAGGGCGCGGTGCTGCAGGGAATGGGGTACGCGCTGTTCGAGGAGCGCGTGATGGACGAGCGGCTGGGCCTACAGATGAACCCCACGATGCACGACTACAAGATCCCGACCATGGCCGATGTGCCGCGCATCGAGGGATTCTTCGTGGACGGCGCCGACGTGGTGGCCAATCACATCGGGGCCAAGGGGCTGGCCGAGCCGCCGATGATTCCCGTGGCGCCGGCCATCGCGGCCGCGGTGGCCGACGCGCTGGGCGTGGAGATGGCGGAGATCCCGATGACGCCCTGGCGCGTGCTGGCTACTTCCGCCACGGCGGCAGGTCGCCGGCCTTCTTCTTGAGATCGGGATTCTCGCGATACAGCGTCGCCGTCCGGCCGATCACCTGCACCACCTCCGCGCCCACGGCCGCGGCCAGTTCGTTGGCCGCCTGCTTGGGCGTGACATCCGCCGTGCGGTTGAGCTGCACCTTCACCAGTTCGTGCGTGCGCAGGGCGTCGTCCAGCGACTGCGCCAGCGAGCGCGTGGCCCCCTGGTGCCCCAGGTGCACGGCGGCGGTGAGGTGATGGGCTTCGGCGCGCAGCTCGGCGCGCTGTTTGGAGCTCAGAGGCATTTGTAGTGGCGGTTGGGGACGTCCGAACGATCACCGCGGCCCGTGCAGTCGCGCAAGGATCGCCGCCAACTGGTCGGCGTCCACCGGATAGGTGTGCTCGGCCGCCGGGTACCGGCGAGCGCGCACATCGGCCGCGAACTGGCGCACCGCGGCCACCATTGGCTCGAACAGTTCGGCGTACCGCTTGGCGAACCGCGCATGGCGGCCGCTGCTCAAGCCCAGCAGATCGTGGAACACCAGCACCTGGCCGGCCGTGTTCGCTCCGGCGCCGATGCCGATGGTGGGCACGGTGAGCGTGGCGACGATCGCGTCGGCCACCGCGGCGGGCACGGCCTCGAATACGATGGAGAAGCAGCCAGCGGCCTCGAGCTCGAGCGCCGAGCGCGCGATGTCGAGCGCCTCGTCCACGCCGCGGCCCTGCGCCCGCGCCGCGGCGCCGGGCTCCAGATGCTGCGGCAGCAGTCCCACGTGGCCCATCACCGGAATGCCGGCGGCCACCACGGCCCGCGCGCGCTGCGCGATCTCGCCGCCACCTTCGATCTTCACCGCCTCGCACCCCACCTCGCGCACGAACCGGCGCGACGTGGCCACGGCCTGCTCGTCCGAGTCCTCGTAGGTGCCGAACGGCAGGTCGCACACCAGCAGCGGCGTCTTCACGCCGCGGCGCGCGGCGCGGGCGAGCGTGATCAGCTCGTCCACGCTCACCTCGCGGGTGGACTGGTAGCCGAGCACGACGTTGGCCGCCGAGTCGCCCACGAGCACGATGTCCACGCCGGCGGCCTCGGCCACGCGGGCCGACACGATGTCGTACGCCGTGACCATGACGATGGGCGTGCCGGCGCGCGCGAGCTGCGCGAGGTTTTCGATGCGGGGATCGGTCATGAGGTGGGCGGGATGGTGACGACGACGTTGTCGATGAGACGCACCGGGCCCACATGCGCGGCCACGGCCACGAGCACCGTGCCGGACAGCGGCTGCACCGGACGCAGCGTCTCGGCGGACACGAGTTCAAAGTACTCCGGCTCCACGCCGCGTTCCCGCATCGCCGCGCGCGCCGCCTCGGCGATGCCGGCGCCGTCGCGGTTGCCGCTCGCGATGGCCGACTCGGCCACGCTGAGCGCCTGGCGCAGCGCCAGCGCGCGCACGCGGTCGGCGGCGGTGAGCCGCACGTTGCGGCTGGACATCGCCAGACCGTCGGACTCGCGCACGGTAGGACACACCTCGATGCGGATGGGCAGATCGAGATCGCGCGTCAGGCGACGGATGATCATGGCCTGCTGCGCGTCCTTCTGCCCGAAGAACGCCACGTCGGGCGCCACGATGTTGAACAGCTTGGTCACCACCGTGGTCACGCCGCGAAAGTGCGACGGTCCGCGAAACACGCCGTCGAGCACGTCGGCGAGGCCGGCCACCACCACCGAGGTGGTGAATCCGTCGGGATACAGATCGCGCGCATCGGGCGCGAACAGCAGGTCCACGCCCTCGGCCGCGGCCATCAGCGCGTCGCCCGCCTCGTCGCGCGGGTACGCGGCGAGGTCGCTCGGATCGTTGAACTGCGTGGGGTTCACGAACAGCGACACGATCACAAATCCGCAGCGTTCGCGCGCCCGCCGCATGAGCGACAGATGTCCGTCGTGGAAGGCGCCCATCGTGGGCACGAAGCCCACGGTCTTTCCCTGGGCGCGGGCCGCGCCCACCGCGGCGCGCACGTCGGAGATCGCGCGGAGCGTGATCATGCCTTCGCCCCATCGCTCGCGTCGCGGGCCAGGGCGCCGGTGCGCTCCACGAGCGCGTCCCAGAGGGGGAGCAGCTCGGGGGCACGGGCGGCCACCGCCGCGCGCTGCCGCGCCACCGTCTGGTCGTCGCCGCGGGCGATGGGCCCGGTGAGCGCCGCGGCGCCGCGCTCCGCCCAGTGATCCACGGCGGTTTGCACCAGCGGAACCAGCAGTTCGCGCGACACGCCGGCCCGGACGGCCAGCGATTCGGCGGCGCACTCGAGCGTGACCAGGAAGTTCGATGCCGCGGAGGCCGCGGCGTGATACAGCGGGCGATCGGCCTCCGCCACGCGCACGGCGCGCATGTGCAGCAGGCCCGCCAGCGACTCCGCCACGGCCAGCGCTCGCGGCGTGGAGCCGGCCACCGCGCAGCCGGCGCCGGCAAATCGCGCCTCGCGGTGCGGAACGACGGTCATCAACGGGTGCAGGGAGAAGGCTTCGTGCGGGGCCAGCGGCTGGAGCGTGGAAGCGCCGCTGCAGTGTCCCACCACGCGGCCCGGCGCCACGAACCCGGCCGCGGCCGCGATCTCGCGATCCGGCACGCAGAGCAGCACCACGGCGTCGGCGTCGCAGGGTTCGCCGCGTCCCAGCGGCCCGCGCACGGCCACGCCGGCGGCCGCGAGCGCGGTCGAGAGGGCGTGTCCCATGCGGCCGCGTCCGACAACCGCGACGCCGCCGTTCAGCAGGTCAGTGGGATCCGACGATGCGGGTTGCACGCTCGGAAAGTAACGGGAAGGGATCGATGGGATCGCCCTCCCAATACCGGCCGTTGGGCGGCATCTGCAGAATCTGGAAGTGCAGGTGCGGCACATTCGCGGGCGCGTCGCCCGTGGTGCCCACGTAGCCCAGCGTGTCGCCC
>DATLTC010000038.1 GCA_035533755.1 Gemmatimonadaceae bacterium | reverse complement strand
GCCGCAAGTATATGATTTTTCGACAGCTATGCAAGGATGCCGGCGCCATTTCAGCGCATCTGAGCGCGTGTCGAGATCCGACTGAAACGAGCTAAATTAGCAACACTATACAGCCATATTCAGGCCATAATATGCTCACTGGACTAAAAATACTCGATCTTTCCAGAGTACTTGCCGGGCCGCTCTCATCCATGCTGCTGGCCGACCTTGGTGCCGACGTGATCAAGGTGGAGCGTGCGGGTCAGGGCGATGAGACTCGCGGATGGGGGCCCCCGTTTGACGAGCGCGGGGAGAGCGCCTACTTCCTGAGCGTCAACCGCAACAAACTGAGCGTGGCGGTGGACCTCGACCGTCCCGACGACATTGACCTGTTGCGGCGTCTCATCAGTGAGGCGGACGTCGTGATCGACAACTTCCGCCGCGGGGCGCTGGAGCGGCGGGGAATCGATCCCGAGGCGCTCGTCGTGGCCCACCGCCGGCTCATCTGGTGCACGATCACGGGATTCGGCCGCGAGAGCACGCGTCCGGGATACGACTTCGTCACCCAGGCCGAATCGGGGTGGATGGCCATCACGGGAGAGCCGGGCGGCGATCCCATGAAAGTCGGCGTGGCGCTGGCAGATGTCCTAGCGGGCAAGGACACGGCGATCGCGGTGCTGGGTGCGCTCGTGGCGCGTTCCGGCAGCGGCGTCGGGCGCCGGATCTTCACGTCGCTGGCCGAGAGCGCCGTGGCGGCGCTGGGGAACGTGGCGCAGAACGTGCTCGTTTCGGGCAAGGACGCCGCACGCTGGGGCAACGCGCACCCGAATCTCGTCCCGTACCAACTCTTCCGCGCTGCCGACCGTGCTCTGGTCATCGCCGTGGGGAGCGACGCGCAATGGAAGCAGTGCGTGGGCGCGCTCGAGTTGGCCGAGCTGGCGGACGATCCCCGTCTCGCCACCAACGCGGGGCGGTTGGAGCATCGGGTGCGCGTCGTGAGCGCGATCGCGGCGCGCGTGGGTGAGCGCCCCGCGGCGCACTGGCAGGGCGTGCTCACCGATACCGGCGTTCCCACGGGCGTTGTTAGAACAGTATTAGAGGTGCTCTCGGAAACGGCGGGGGCATCGGCGCTTTTCGGCGTTCCTTCGAGCGTGGGGGGCAGTGTGCGCCGTCCGCCGCCGCGGTTGGACGAACATGGGGCGCTGGTGCGGGCCAACGGGTGGGCCTCGTTCGGCGATCCGGGGCTCCCGGGGCCCGGCGTTACCTCCCCGTCCCTCATTTCGTCTTGAAGGCGTGACATCCGGTGCCGGTCTCGGAGTGGGTGTCGCTCCCTGTTCCAACTGGGGAAAGTGCATTACTCTATCGTCGTGAAGACGACGGAGACACCCTCGGTCGTTGATCAGGACGCGTCTGATCAACTGGTCATTCAGCAGGTGCTCGCGGGCAAACGCGACGCATTCCGGCTGTTGATCACCCGGTACAGCGACCCGCTGTATCGCCACGCGCTGTGCATGACAGGGAGCCCGGATGTCGCGGAAGACATCCTCCAGCTCTCTTTCATCAAGGCATACCAGCACCTCTCCGAGGTGCGGGGCCGGTTCGACGCGTGGGTGTTTCGGATCGTTGCGAATGGCTGCAAGGACTGGCTGAAGAATATTCGGCGGTCGCATCTGAGCTACGAGGAGGATGATCAACCCTCGCAGCACGCGACCCCTGATGAGGAACTGGATCGAACGGAACTGCGCTCGGACCTGGATCGTGCACTGGCGTCGCTGCCCGCCTCGTTGCGGGAGGCGTTCATCATGAAACACGTGGAAGGGCGCTCGTACGAGGAGATGGCGGATTTGCTCGGCACAACGGTGGGAGCGTTGAAGATGCGAGTGCACCGTGCACGCGAAGCGCTCCAGGCCCTACTTGAGGAGAAGTACGCCTGACCATGTACGACGACCTGAACCCCGAGTCTGGTCTCACGCGCGACGTCCAGAAGCGTCCGACGAAGGACGAACCGGCGCGCCCACTCATCGATCGTGAAGTGCCGTTGGGTCCGCAGGCGGAACGCCCTCTCGCCGCGCCCGTACATGCGTGGTTGGATGGGGAGCTGCCGGAGGCTGCCGTGCGCAAGACTGATGCTTCGAAGGACGTGGAGTTCTGGCGTGGGTTGGACGTCGAGATGGCGCGAGTGCGCCGCCTGCGGACGCCGCAGCACGTGGAAGCGCAGATCATGGCCGCGCTCCCCACGCACGCGCCGGCCTCGATGATCACGCCCTGGTATCGCCGCGAGTTCGTGGTCACACCGACCGCGGCATTGCTGGTCGGCGCCGCGCTGGTCGCGGCCGCGTCCATCGTCACCGCGTTGATCGTGCGCTGAGCATTCGTCTCGGCGACCGAATCAGGCGGCCGGGCTCCTTCGCGATCCCGGTCGCCTTTTTCGTGCTCCCTCGCTAGCGTTGGGCGCACGATGACCCAACCGGCTGGCATCGCGGCGCGTTATCTCGCGCTCGGCGACTCGTACACGATCGGCGAAGGCGTGGCCGCCGACGCGCGGTGGCCCAACCAGCTCGCAGCCGCGCTCCGCGCGCGGGGGCTGGCGATTGCCGGTCCGGAACTCGTGGCCCGCTCCGGGTGGACGTGCGATGAGCTGTCCGCCGGAATCGATGCGGCAAACCCGGCGGGCCGGTGCGCGCTCGTGTCGCTCCTGATCGGCGTGAACGACCAGTTCCGGGGAGCGTCGGCGGCCGAATACGCCTCGCGATTCGCGCCGCTGCTGGCCCGGGCCGTCGCCCTGGCCGGCGGCCACGCGGGGCGCGTGATCGTGGTGTCGCTCCCCGACTGGGGGGTCACGCCGTTCGCCGAGGGGCGCGACGGGGCCGCGATCGCGACGGCCATCGACGCCTTCAATGCCGTGAACCGCGCCGAAGCCTCGCGGGCAGGGGCGCGCTACGTGGACGTGACCCCCAGCTCCCGGCGCGCCGCAGGCGACGAGACGCAGGTGACGAGCGACGGGCTGCATCCGTCGGCCGCGGTGTACGCCGACTGGGTGCGGCTGGCGCTACCCACGGCCGCGACGATCGTGGGCCAGTGAGCGCCGGCCGCGGCTAGAGGTCGCGCCGCAGGAACAGCAGGGCCACGCCGTTGCGGTAGAAGTCGGGGATGCGTGCCTCCTCCTCGAACCCTTCCTCACGCAAACGCCTGATGGCCGCCCCGTAGGGCGCCTCGTCGGGCCATTCGGCCATCGCGAACCGGGCGCCCATGGCGCGCAGGACGTCGCAGGCCCTTGCCACGAGGTGCGGGTCGTTGCCGGCCAACAGGTGCACGCGGCCGGCTCCCGTGCTGCCCGCAACGAGTCCCACGAGCGCGACGGCGGTGACGACGCCCCCGTGTTCGGTCCACACGGCGCAGCACTCGTCCGAGTCCTGCCGCTGGGCGATCGCGAGCAGCTCGAGGGCCCGCGTCAGATACGCCGTTCCGCCGAGCGCGGACTCGATCAGATCGCGGGCGCGGGCCGGCATGGCCTCAGATGTGGAGCGCGCGGCCGAGCGCGGCGAGCGCGGCTTCCTTGGTGGCTTCGGAGAGCGTGGGGTGGGCGTGCACGGTGATGCCGATGTCTTCGCTGGTAGCCCGGTATTCGAAGCCGAGCACGACCTCCGCGATCAGTTCCGAGGCGTTGGGGCCGATGATGTGGCCGCCCAGGAGCTCGTCGGTGCGGGCGTCGGCCACGAACTTCACGAACCCCGACGTCTCGCCCATCGAGCGGGCGCGGCCGTTGGCGGAATAGGGGAACTTGCCCACGCGGTAGTCGCGCCCCGCGGCCTTCACTTCCTGCTCGGTGAGCCCCACGGACGCGATCTCGGGCCAGGTGTACACCACCGACGGAATGGACTTGTAGTGCATGTGCACGGCCTGTCCGGCGATGACCTCGGCGGCCACGACGCCCTCCTCTTCGGCCTTGTGGGCAAGCAGCTTGCCGCCCACGCAATCGCCGACGGCGAACACGCCGGGGAGGTTGGTGCGCATCTGATCGTCCACGACCAGCTCGCCGCGCTTGCCCACGGCCAGGCCCAGCGCGGCGGCGTCGATGCCGGAGAGCACCGGCCGGCGGCCCACGGCCACGAGCACGTAGTCGCCCTCGAGCGTCTCGGTGGCGCCGTCCTTTTCCACGTCCACGAACACCCGGTCGCCGTCGCGCCGTCCCCCGACCACCCTGGTGCCCGTGCGCAGTTCCAGCCCCTGCTTGCGGAACGTGCGGTCGGCTTCCCGGACGACGTCGTCATCCATGCCCGGGAGGATGGTGGGGAAGAGCTCGACCACGGTCACCTTGGCCCCGAGGCGGCGCCAGACGGACCCCAGCTCCAGCCCGATCACCCCGCCGCCGATGACGATGAGGTGCCTGGGCACCTGGGGGATGCGGAGGGCGCCCACGTTGGAGAGCACCCGCTCCTCGTCGAACCTGAGGAATGGCAGGTCGATGGGCACGGATCCAGTGGCGATGATGACGTGTTTGGCGCGGACGGTCGAGGTGGTGCCGTCGGCGCCGGTGACCTCGACCACGTTGCCCGGCTTGAGGCTGCCGCGTCCTTTTAACCAGGCGACCTTGTTCTTTCGGAACAGGAACTCGATCCCCTTTGTATTTTGTCCTACGACGTCGTCCTTGCGCTTGAGCATCCGGGCGAGGTCGAGCCGCACTTCTCCGAGCACGAGACCGTGCTCGGCGGCGTGCGACCGCGCGAAGTCGAAGTGCTCGCTCGACGCGAGCAGCGCTTTCGACGGAATGCAGCCGACGTTCACGCAGGTGCCCCCCAGTGTCCTGTCCATCTCGACGCAGACGGTGGACAGGCCGAGTTGGGCGGCACGGATGGCGGCGACGTAGCCGCCCGGTCCGCCGCCGATCACGGCGACGTCGATAGGTGTGGGGTCCGGACTTGCCATAATTTGGGCGCAGGCGAATTTGAATCCTAAGCTAGCCGGTGCGCGTAGCCTGAGGGAGTCGGCGGCACGAGGTCGCGGCGGTGCGTCGCCGAGACTGCAGATGGGCAGGTAGGTTCAGTGGGAGCATCCCCTTTTTCTGGAGTCAGGATATGTCACGAGCTCTTCGGTCGGCGTTCGTTGGTGTGGCACTCGCCGGGTTGGCGTCGGTGGCTGGCGCGCAGGTCTGCGTGAGCACGCCGTCATTCTCGGCCGGTTCGGCGCGGCTTGGCGGGAGCGCGATCAGCGAGCAGGACCATAGCGGCGCGTACGCGGCCCAATTGGCGCTCGGCACGTGGAACGACTTCTTTGCCGTGGGCAACTACACGCACACCAAGAACAACAGCGGCGACGGTCAGTCCAACGGCGGCGGCGCCGCGGTGGGCTACGTGTACCAGATGGGCGGGGCCAGCCAGGTCTCGTTCTGTCCCATGGTCGGCGTGCAGGCGCAGAAGGGCTCCACGGTCGGGCGCATCCCGTTCAACAACCTTCCCCAGAACACGCTCGACGTGAGTGCGGGCGGCTCGCTCGGTTGGGTTGCCGCGAGCTCCGAGGACCTGCAGGTGATTCCGTCGATCGGGCTCTTTGCGGTGCACCGCAGCTACAAGTCGACGATCGTGATGCAGGGCACGTCGGCGCCCACGACCACCGACGACTTCGGCATGTTCACCGGCACGATCGGGTTCGTGTTCGACAAGGCGTGGACGCTGTCGCCGCTGGTGCAGGTGCCGCTGTCGGAGACCGACGGCAAGGTGGCGTACGGGCTGTCGCTGTCGTACAACTTCAACCTCCCGAAGATCTTCTGAGCCGGTGAGGCGCTGGATACAGCAGCGGGGCCGCACGATGTGCGGCCCCGCTTTTTTGTGCCGGCGTGCGAGCGGCGCTACTCCACGAGCATCGCGCCGGGCTCTTCCATCAACTCCTTCACGCGGACCAGGAAGAGCACCGCCTGCTGGCCGTCCACGATGCGGTGATCGTACGACAGCGCGATGTACATCATCGGCCGGATCACCACCTGGCCATCGAGGGCCACGGGGCGTTCCTGGATCTTGTGGAGGCCGAGGATGCCCACCTGGGGATAGTTGAGGATCGGGGTGGAGATCAGCGAGCCGAACACGCCGCCGTTGGTGATCGTGAACGTGCCTCCGGTGAGGTCGTCCATGGTCAACTTGGCGCGACGGGCGCGGTCGGCCACGGCGTTCATCTCCCGGGCGATCTCGAGCAGGCCCATGCCGTCGGCGTCCTTGATGTTGGGCACCACGAGCCCGGCATCGGACGCGACGGCGATTCCCATGTTCACGTAGTGCTTGTAGACGATGGACTCGCCGTCGATCTGCGCGTTGACCATCGGGTACGTCGCGAGCGCCTGGCAGGCGGCCTTCACGAAGAACGGCATGAACGACAGCTTCACGCCGTGCTCCTTCTCCACGCGGTCGCGCAGGCGGGCGCGGAGCGCGTTCACGGCGGTCATGTCGATCTCGTTGAACGTCGTGAGGTGCGCGGTGGCGTGCTGCGCCTGCAGGAGGTTCTCGGCGATGCGCTTGCGGCGGGTGGACATCTTCTCCCGCGTCTCGCGCTGCTGCACGCCGTGGGCTGCGGGTACAGTGGGTACAGTGGGTACGGAGGGTGCGGCGGGCGGGGCTGCGGCCAGGGCCGGGGCGCTGGGCGGAGCGCTCGGGCGTGCCGCGATGGCGTCCACCACGTCGGGCTTGCTGACCACGCCGCCAAGGCCGGTGCCGGCCACGCGGGAGAGGTCGACCCGGGATTCTGCCGCCAGCCGTTCAGCGGCCGGCGAGGCGCGTACGGCGCTGGCGCTGGCGGGGGCGGGGGCCGGCGCGGCAGGGGGTGGTGCCACCTTGGGCGCGGCAACTACCGGGGCGGGCGCGACAGGGCCGGCGGCCGGTTTGGCGGTCTCGTCCACCTCGGCGAGGGCGTCGTCCACATGGACCACGTCGCCTTCGGCGTGCAGGTGTCTGGCGAGCACGCCGCCGGCAAGCGACGGCACCTCGACGGTGATCTTGTCCGTCTCGAGTTCGACGATGGTGTCGCCGGGGGCGACGGCTTCTCCCTCTGCCTTGAGCCAGCGGGAGACGATCGCCTCGGTGATTGATTCGCCGAGCGGGGGGACCTTGATGGAGGTCATCAGTGATTCGTAGTCGGTTCGCGCGGACCCGAACGGCGCGCGGCGCCGCAGGCCCGGGGACTCCGGTGCATATTTCCACGCGGCGCGGAGCGCCGGTGCGCTCCCGTCGTGGCAAGCGATTCCAATATAACCGTAGAGGATGGCGGTGCGAGGACTGACGATCTCCGCTCACGGCGGACTCGAGCAACTCCAGCTGCGCGACGACCTGCCGATGCCGGCGCTGCGGGCGCCCACGGACGTGCGGGTGCGCGTGCGGGCCGCGGCGCTCAACCATCTGGACCTGTTCGTGCTGGAGGGGTTGCCGGGGGTGACGATCACGCCGGGGTGGGTGGTGGCCGCCGATGCGGTGGGCGTGGTGGACGCCGTCGGTCCGGCGGCCGCGGGCGTGCGGGTGGGCGACACGGTGATCATCAACCCCGGGATCAGCGATCGCACGTGCCGGTATTGCCAGCAGGGCGAGCATCCGTTGTGCGTGTCGTTCGGGATCCTGGGCGAGCACCACCCGGGCACGGCGGCGGAATACGTGGTGGTGCCGGGGTTCAACGTTCGCGCGATTCCCGAACGCACGCCGGTGGCCGAGGCGGCGGCGTTCGGGCTCGTGACGCTGACGGCGTGGCGCATGCTGGTGACGCGGGCGGCGGTGCAGGCAGGGGAGCGCGTGCTGATCTGGGGCATCGGGGGCGGGGTGGCGACGGCGGCGCTGCAGATCTGCAAGATGCGTGGGGCCGAGGTGTGGGTGACGTCGGGGAGCGACGAGAAGCTGGCGCGGGCGCGCGCGATGGGGGCCGACCATACGCTCAACCATCGGACCCAGGACGTGGCGCGCGAGATCCGGAGCGCCACCGGCAAGGCGGGGGTGGACGTGGTGGTGGACAACGTGGGGACGGCCACGTGGAAGCAGTCGCTGGCCGCGCTGGGCAGGCGTGGGCGCCTGGTGACGTGCGGTGGGACGTCGGGGCCGGTGGTGGAGACCGACGTACGCCGGCTGTTCTGGAACCAGTGGTCGATTCTCGGCTCGACGATGGGCACGGACGGGGAATTCGACGCCATCACGGCGGAATTGCGCGCCGGCCGGCTGCTGCCGCCCGTGGACCGGGTGTTCCCGCTCGCGCAGGGACGCGAGGCGTACGCGCGCCTGCAGCGAGGGGAGCAGTTCGGCAAGATCGTGCTGGCGGTGGAATGACCGATCGAGCGAGGGGCGCGCGGGGATGAGCGAGCACGCGCAGTTCGCGCCCGATGAGGAGCGGGCGATCCGGGAGGCGCACGCCGCGGGACATGGCGCGCGGTGTCCGCGCGACGGCGCCGCGATGACGCTGCGGGAAATCGGCGGGGGATCATTCGGGCTGGGCTACGCGCGGCGGCGCGAGTGGCTGCTCTGTCCGGTGTGCCGGCGCAGCGTGATCTTCGACCGGCGGCGGGGCACGCGTACGTGAGCGGCCAGCGCGGCTCCGCGGCGCCGGCTCTCGTGCGGCCGCTCGGGCGGGTGTAGCTTCCACGTTTCAACCCCTAGGGCGCATGCTCCTCCAGGATACGACGCAGGTCACGAACTTCGGTCAACGGCTGGGCGACAGCTTCGCGCAGGTCTTCAGCGCCTTCCTGCGGCCGCTGGGCGGCGCGGTCATCATCCTGTTCGCGGGCTATCTGCTGGCCAAGCTGATGCAGCGGATGGTGGAGCGGTTGCTGCGGCGGCTGCGGCTGAACCAGATGCTGGAGCGCGGCGGCGTGCTGCAGGCCGTGGAGCGCGGCGGGTCGCACCTGAATCCGGCCCGCGTGGTGGCCGGGTTCGTCTTCTGGCTGGCGATGTTCGCGGTGATTCTCATCTCGGCCGACGCGCTGGGATTGTCGTCGCTGGCGAGCGTGTTCTCGGAGCTCGTGAGCTACATCCCGAGCCTGATCGCCGCGGTCATCATCATTCTCGTGGGCATCGTGCTCGGCGGCTTCGTGGGCGGATTGATTGCCGCGTCGGCGGGGGCGCTCACGGGTGGGCGGACGCTGGCGCGCGTGGGGCGGGGCGGGGTGATCCTGCTGGCGGTGTTCATGGCGGTGCAGGAGTTGGGGATCGCCACCGACATCGTGACGACGGCGTTCGCGATTCTGTTCGGCGCCGTGGCGCTGGCGCTCGCCATGGCGTTCGGGCTCGGGAACCGGGAGCTGGCCGGGGAAGTGACGCGCGAATGGTACGAGCGGTATCGGCGGGAACGCGACGAGGTGCGAGAACTGGAGCGGCGCACGGAGGCGGAAGAGGAAGCGGCGCTGGACCGTGAGGAGCCCGGTTCCGGAGGCTAGAGAACAGGACGTGAACGAGCTGTGAAAGGGGCCTCGGACAGACGTCCGGGGCCCTCTTTGTAAAGCGAAGTGAAATAGCGACTTACGCTAGCTGCTATCGGTTGATTTTCGGCCCTCAAACATTTATCTTCCGGGGTCATCGTCCGGCCGATTTTTGCCCCTTCCCCGACGCCCAAAATGACCGCTCCGAACAATCGCGAACGGATCCTTCCCCGTCTGATCGACGACGAGATCAAAGAGTCGTTCATCAACTATTCGATGAGCGTGATCGTGTCGCGTGCGTTGCCCGATGTACGCGACGGTCTCAAGCCGGTGCATCGGCGCGTGCTCTACGCGATGAACGAGTTGGGGTTGGTGCCGGGGCGCCCGTACAAGAAATCGGCCACCGTGGTCGGCGACGTCCTCGGCAAGTATCACCCGCACGGCGACTCGAGCGTGTACGACGCGTTGGTGCGCATGGTGCAGGACTTCTCGCTGCGCAACCCGCTGATCGACGGCCAGGGGAACTTCGGATCGGTGGAAGGCGATCCGGCGGCGGCCTACCGGTACACCGAAGCCCGTCTGACGCCGATCGCGATGGAGATGCTGGCCGACATCGACAAGAACACGGTCGACTTCGTGCCCAACTTCGACGACCGGCTGCAGGAGCCGTCGGTGTTGCCGTCGGGCGTTCCGAACCTCGTGGTGAACGGGTCGTCGGGCATCGCGGTGGGCATGGCGACCAACATCCCGCCGCACAATCTGCGCGAAGTGGTGGCGGCCATCCTGCACCTGATCGAGAATCCCGACGCGACGCCGACCGACATCCGGAGGTTCATCAAGGGGCCGGACTTCCCGACGGCGGGGTTCATCTACGGCCGGCAGGGCATCAAGGACTACCAGGAGACGGGCCGCGGCCGGATCGTGATGCGGGCCCGGGCGGTGATCGAGGAGAAGGAATCCTCGAACAAGGCGCAGATCGTGGTCACGGAGATTCCGTACCAGGTGAACAGCGCCAAGCTGCTCGAGGACATCGCGTCGCTGGTGCGGGACAAGAAGCTCGAGGGGATCAGCGACCTGCGCAACGAGTCGGATCGCGAGGGGTTGCGGATCGTGATCGAACTCAAGCGGGATGCGATCCCGCGCGTGGTGCTCAACCAGCTCTACAAGCATACGGCGCTGCAGTCCACGTTCGGCGTGATCATGCTGGCGCTGGTGCCGGATCCCGCCACGGGCAGCCTGGTGCCGAAGGTGATGCCGCTGCTGGAGGTGCTCGAGCATTACATCGCGCACCGGCACGATGTGATCGTGCGCCGGGCGCAGTTCGAGCTCGACAAGGCGCTGGAGCGCGAGCACATCCTGGAAGGCCTCAAGATCGCGGTCGACAACATCGACGAGGTGATCAAGGTCATCCGCGCGGCGGAGGATACGCCGGCGGCGAGCGCGCAGTTGCAGCGGCGGTTCAAGCTCTCGGAGCGGCAGGCCGAGGCGATCCTCAATATGCGCCTGGCCAAGCTCACCGGCCTCGAGATCGAGAAGCTGGAAGAGGAGTTGCAGGAAGTGCAGGCCACGATCAAGGAGCTGCGGATGCTCCTCGAGTCCAAGCCCAAGCGGATGTCGATGATGAAGGAGGAGCTGGTGCGCGTGGCCGACAAGTTCGGCGACGACCGGCGCACCGAGATCACGAGCGACGAGGGCGAGTTCACGGTCGAGGATCTGATCGCCGAGGAGGACATGGTGGTCACGATCTCGCACTCCGGCTACATCAAGCGGACGGCGGTGTCCACCTACCGGCGGCAGCGCCGGGGCGGCAAGGGGGGGACGGGGACGACGCTGAAGGACGAGGATTTCGTGGAGCACCTGTTCATCGCGTCCACGCACGACTACCTGCTGTTCTTCACCGACGACGGTCGCGTGTTCTGGCTCAAGGTGCACGAGATCCCGCAGGCCGGCCGTGCCGCCAAGGGCAAGCCGGTGGTGAACATGATCAGCGTCTCACCGGAAACGCGCATCCAGGCGATGATGCCGGTGCGGGAGTTCCCGGAGAGCAAGTTCCTGATCTTCGCCACGCGCCTGGGCACGGTGAAGAAGACGGCGTTGTCGCAGTACGCGAATCCGCGGACCACGGGGCTCAAGGCCATCAAGATCGAGGACGGCGACGAGCTGATCGACGTGCAGGTGACCGACGGCAACAACGACATCGTGCTCGCCACGCGCCATGGGCTGTCGATCCGGTTCCACGAGAGCGACGTGCGCGCGATGGGGCGTGACACCACCGGCGTGAAGGGCATCGAGCTCGGCGACGACGACGCGCTGATCGGCATGGTGGTGGTCAAGCGCGAGGCGAATCTGCTGGTGGTGACCGAGAAGGGCATGGGCAAGTGCTCGCCGATCGACGAGTACCGCGTGCAGCACCGCGGGGGCCGGGGGATCATCACCGTGCACCGCACCGAGAAGACGGGCGTGGCGGTGAGCATCAAGGAAGTGCTGCCCGACGACGAGTTGATGTTGATCACGTCGAACGGGATGATCATCCGCATGCCGGTGAAGGGGATCCGGGTGGCCGGCCGCAACACGCAGGGCGTGCGGCTGGTGGATCTCGACGGCGGCGATCTGGTGCGCGACGTGGCCCGGGTGGTGCCGGACGATCAAGAGGAGGGCGTGGGCGACGAGTCGGAGGAGCCGGTGGTGGCCGGGGACGAGGAGTAGCGGATATCCGGCCGATGCGCTTTACCGCGCGGCGGGGGGGCGGTACCTTAGCGCGTTAACGACTCTAATCGATGCCCACCAGCCCCCCCGCCGTCAAGCCGAAACGCCGCAGCTCCACCTCGCTCGAGGTCGTGCGCGACTCGTTGCACGACCGGGCCGATCTTGCCGACGCGCTCCGCCATGCGCGGGCCGACGCCCAGGGCGAGGCGATCCTGTGGCAGCGGTGGGTGCGGTATCTCGGCGTGTTGCTGGCGCTGCTGGTGGCCCTGCTGTTCGGCGCCGCCCCCCAGGACGCGGCCCTCGTGCCCACGTTGCTGGCGGCGGGCGCGTACGTGGCTACGGTCCTCGTGGCGTCATGGCGCGTGAAGCGCTCCGAACGCGGCGTCCTTCATCCCTTCCTTCCCGGCGTGCTCGTGACGGCCGACATCGGCGTCACGGCGGCGTTCTTCTACTTTGCCAGCTCGGGGCAGGTGCACCACCGCATGCTGCTCATCGGCCTGCTGGCCATCCAGCTGTCGGTGTTCTACTTCGGCCGGTGGTTGGGGGCATACACCATGCTGCTCACCGCCGTGGTCTACGTGTTGATGGAGCGGGTGGTCCCGCCGTTCCTGGCGGGGCCGCGGGCCACGCTGGATCAGGTGGCGCTGAATACCGTGGTCTTCCTCCTGGCGGGCGGCGTGATGCTGTACGTGCTCGGCAGCTTCCGCGAGCGCATGGATGAATTGCGGCTGTTCTGCAAGCTGGTGGAGGAAGGGGAGATCACCACCAAGCTCGCCGCGACGCGGGCCTCGCACCCCGACGACCTCACGCTGCTCGCCCGGAGTTTCGAGGCGATGCGCGACCGGTTCGCCGAGCAGATCGGCAGTGATCCGCTCACCGGGTGCGTGAACCGCCGCGCCCTGGAGAATCGGCTGCGCGCCGACTGGCGCCTGGCCAAGCGGCGGGGGTCGCATGTGGCGGTGGTGGCGATCGACCTCGACCATTTCAAGAAGGTCAACGACACCCGCGGGCATCCGGTGGGCGACGTCGTGCTCCAGCAGTTGGCGGGCATCATGAAGGCCACGGCGCGGGACACCGACACCGTGGCCAGGCTGGGGGGCGACGAGTTCGTGGTGGTGCTGCCGGACACGGGGTGGGAAGGGGCCGTGGTGTTCGCCGACCGGCTGCTGCACAAGGTGCGGGAATTCGCGTTCGGCACCGAGAGCACGCCGGTGTCGGCCACGGTGTCGATCGGGGTGGCGTTGGCCCGCGGCACCGATCCCATCTCTCCCGACGTCCTGCTGCACGAGGCCGACCGCTCGCTCTACAAGGCGAAGACGGCCGGCCGCGATCGCGTGTACTCGTGACGCGCGCGGCCCAGGCGCCGCCCGAAGCGCGGCTGGTGACGCTGGACGACCTCGAACGCGCGGCGGCGATTCTGGCTCCGGTGGCGGTGCGCACGCCGCTGCTGCCGTTCGACGGACTGGTGGGGGCGGTGGACGCCGACGTCTGGCTCAAGCCGGAGATGCTCCAGCGGGGGGGGGCGTTCAAGTTTCGCGGCGCGTACAACTATCTCGCGAATCTGTCCGCCGCCGCCCGCGCGCGCGGCGTGATCGCCCCGTCGTCGGGGAACCACGCGCAGGCGGTGGCGCTGGCGGCGCGGCTGTTCGGCGTGCCGGCCACGGTGGTCATGCCGACGACGGTGACGGCCGCCAAGCGCGCCGGCGCCGAGCGCCTGGGGGCGCGCATCGAGCTCGCCGGCACGACGACGGCCGACCGCATGGCCCGCGCCGAGGAGATCGCGGGTGCCGAAGGATCCACCCTGGTGCCGCCGTACGATGATCCGACGATCATCGCCGGCCAGGGCACGATCGGGCTGGAGATCACGGCGCAACTCCCCGACGTGGCCACGGTGCTGGTGCCGGTGGGTGGTGGCGGGTTGAGCGCCGGCGTGGCTGCGGCCGTGAAGCTCACGGCGCCGCACGTGCGCGTGATCGGTGTGGAGCCGGCGGGCGCTCCCAAGTTGACGCGCGCCCGCGCCGCCGTGCGGCCGGTGCGGCTGGAACGCACGCAGAGCATCGCCGACGGGCTGCTGGCCGTGGAAATCGGCCAACTGCCGTTTGCGCACCACCAGCGCTACGTGGACGACGTGGTGACCGTGGACGACGCGGCGATGCGCGACGCGGTGCGTTTGTTGATCGATCGCGCGAAGCTGGTGGCGGAGCCGAGCGGCGCAATCACGATCGCGGCGTTGATGGCCGGCGCGGTGCGTGTCCAGGGGCCGGTGGTGGCCGTCCTGAGCGGCGGCAATGTGGACTGGGCCGGTCTCCAGGCGTTGCTCGGCGGCGCCCACGGTTAGCGGGGTCATTTGACGCGGCCCCGGTCCGGGCGCACCTTTTGCCCATGAAGCGTTGCCCCAGCTGCCGGACCGACTATCCGGATGACGCCCAATTCTGCACCAAGGACGGCACGCGGCTGATCGCCAAGCCGGACGCCGCCGTGGCCGACACGCGGGCCACGGCCACGCCGTCGCGCCCGCCCGGCGAGTCCGCGGCCAGCGGCGCCGGGCTCATCGGCCGCGTGCTCGACGGCCGGTACCGGGTGGAGCGCAAGGTGGGCGAGGGCGGCATGTCGTTCGTGTATCTGGCCTCCGACGCCACATCGCAGCAACGGTGCGCGATCAAGGTGCTCTCGGCGGCGCTGTCGCAGGACACCAACGCCATGGCGCGCCTCAAGCGGGAAGCCAGCCTGGGCATGCGCCTGGCGCATCCGAACGTCTGCCACATCATGCGGATGGGCGAGACGGAGGACGGCCTGGTGTACGTGGTGATGCCGTTTGTCGAGGGAGAGATCCTGTCCGACCGCAACAACCGGTTGGGTCACATCCCGGTGGACGACACAGTGCGGCTGGTGAAGGACATGGCGGCCGGGCTACAGGTGGCGCACGAGTTGAAGATCGTGCATCGCGATCTCAAGCCCGAGAACATCATGGTGTGCAAGCGGCCGGACGGCACCGACTACGCCGTGGTGATGGACTTCGGACTGGCCAAGGAGCGCCGCGCCGGCGCGGAGCTGCAGAAGCTCACCGCCACCGGGATCATCCTCGGCACGCCGGAGTTCATGAGCCCCGAGCAGTTGCGCGGCAAGCCGCTCGATGCGCGCACCGACATCTATTCGCTGGCGCTGCTCACCTACGAGATGCTCACCGGCCGGCTGCCCTTCCAGGGCCGCACGCAGCAGGAGATGATGATCGCCCGGCTGCGCAGTGAGCCGATCGCGCTGCGCAAGATGCGTCCCGATCTGAACCTTCCCGAAGCGGTGGAGCAGGTGTTGCTCAAGGCGATGGCGCGCAACCCGGACGACCGGTATCAGACGGCGTTGGCATTCGCCGAGGCGCTGGGCGCCGCGGGCGGAGGCGACGCGGGCGCCGCGGACAACGGCCTGATGGGGAGACTATTCGGACGATGAGAATGCCGTTGGGATGTGTGGCCGCCGTCGTGCTGGCCTCCGGGCTCGGCGCCCAGCAGACGCGACCGCGCTCCGCGCTGGACGTGCTGCACTACGCGTTCGCGATCACCCTGCCCGACAGCGGGGCCACATTCCACGGCGACGCGGCGATCACCGTGGCGCGTGGTGCGCCGGCCGACACGTTGACGCTGAATCTGATCGGCCTGGGTGTGGACAGTGTCGAGGTGGACGGCCGTCGGGTGCAGGCAACACGCACCGCCGACCGGATCCTGGTGCCGCTGCCGCGCGGCGCGCGGGACACGCTGCGCGTGGACGTATCGTACGGGGGCCGGCCCGACGACGGCCTGATCATTCGCCAGGACAGCGCTGGGCGGTGGACGTATTTTGGCGACAACTGGCCCAATCGGGCGCGCCACTGGCTGCCGACAGTGGACCATCCGAGCGACAAGGCCACGGTGTCGTGGACGGTGAGCGCGCCGGTGAGCGAGACGGTGGTGGCCAACGGGACCACGTCGGGCACGACGCCGGCGCCGCCGCTCGCGCCCGGGGGCGCCGCGCGGCAGGTGACGCGATGGAACGAGATCCGGCCGATCGCCACGTACCTCATGGTCATCGCCGCGGCGCCGTTGGTGGAGACGCCGCTCGGCAACACGGCGTGCGGCTATGGGAGCGTGGCGCGCTGCGTGCCGCAGATGGTGTACACGGCGCCCGAGCAGGCGGCGTGGATGCCGGGGCCGTTCAGTGCCGCCGACAGCATCGTGACCTTCTTCTCGCGGCTCATCGCGCCGTTCCCGTTCGAGAAGCTCGCGCACCTGCAGTCGTCCACGCGGTTCGGCGGCATGGAGAACGCGAGCGAGATCTTCTACGCCGACGGCGAGTTCCGACGGCACACGATGAACGACGCGTTGATCTCGCACGAGACGGCGCACCAGTGGTTCGGCGACGCCGTGACCGAGCGCGACTGGCCGGATCTCTGGCTCTCGGAAGGGTTCGCCACGTACTTCTCGGCGCTGTGGGAGGGGCACGCGCACGGCGACAGCGTGTTCCGCGCGACGATGAGCGGCATCCGGCGCCGTGTGCTGAACGACGCGCGCGTGGCCACGCGGCCGGTGATCGACACGGCGGAAACGAACCTCATGGCGCTGCTCGACGCGAACAGCTACCAGAAGGGCGGGTTCGTGCTCCACATGCTGCGCCGCACACTGGGCGACAGCGCGTTCTTTCGCGGGTTGCGCCGCTACTTCCATGCGCACGAATTCGGCAACGTGGACTCGGGCGACCTGCAGCGGGCGCTGGAACACGCGTCGGGGCGTCGGCTGGGCTGGTTCTTTGACCAGTGGCTGCGCCGGCCGGGGTATCCGGAGCTGACGGTCACCTGGCACTACGACGCGGCGGCGCACGCCGTGGACGTGGATGTGGCGCAGGGCGACCGGTTCGGATACTACCGCGTGCCGCTCACGCTGGAATTCCGCAGCGCGGACGGCCGCGCACAGCGGGTCACCATCCAGCTGCCGGCATCGGCCGACACGCGGGCCGCGATGCCGCTGCGGCTCGCGTCGCCCCCCGTGAGCGTCGTGGCCGATCCCGACGGCTCGCTGTTGGCGCGCATCGACGTGCGCTGAGGCGCGCCGCGCCCGCGGCGCACGGACTCAGCGTCCGATGCGCCGTACTTCGATCATCAGGCAGTGGTCCTGCACGACGTCGATGCCCTCGCGGGCCAGGCGCTCGGCGGCATCGTCGTTGCGAATGCCCTGCTGGAACCACACGGCCTTCGGCCGCTTGGCGATGATGTCGTCCAGGTGCGCCGGAATGTCCTTGGGACGGCGGAACACGTCCACGAGATCGACCGGACCCGGAATGGCCGCGAGCGTGCGATACACGCGCTGGCCGAGAATCTCGGTGACGTCGGGATAGTACACCGGGACGGGCACGATCTCGAACCCTGACTTCTGCAGGTACTCGGGCACGTGGTACGCCGATTGATCCGACTCCGGCGTCTTGATGCCGAGGACGGCGATGCGGTGCGTCTGCTCGATGATGCGGCGGATGCCGTCGTCATCCTCGACGAGATGGGCGCGCCAGTCGGTGGAAGTGTCTGGCATGATGGTGTCCGGAAAGGTGAGGCATGCGCTCCCCATTCGGATGCGGGCTCGCATCACACCGCCCGTCATGAGCGGTTAGCTTTGAATAATACAACATTTGTGTACCGATCTTTGGAGGTGTTAACGCATGAAGATGCTCGTTCTCGGCGCCGGGCTTCAGGGCTCCGCCTGTGCCTATGATCTGTTGCAGGATCCCGAAGTGACCGAAGTCCGCATCGCCGACCTGCACGTGGACGACCTGCCCGCCTTCCTGACCAAGGCATCGGGCGGCAAGCTCAAGCCCACGACGCTGGACGTGCGCAATCGCGCGGCCGTGGTGGCCGCGATGAAGGGATGCGACGCGGTGATGAGCGCGATTCCGTACTACTTCAACTTCGAGATGGCCGAATGCGCGGTGGAGGCCGGCGTGCACTTCGCGGATCTCGGCGGCAACACCGAGATCGTGTCCCGACAGAAGACGCTCGACGCCGAGGCGACCCGCAAGAAGATCTCGGTGATGCCCGATTGCGGGCTGGCGCCGGGGATGGTGAACATCCTGGCCGAGCACGGCATCCGGCAGCTCGACCGCGTGGACGCGGTGAAGATCTTCGTCGGCGGGCTGCCGCAGCACCCGCAGGCGCCGCTCAACTACCAGATCGTCTATTCGTTGGAAGGGGTGCTGGATTACTACACCACCCTGTCGTGGGTGCTGCGGAACGCCAAGCGCACGCAGGTGAAGGCGCTCTCGGAGCGGGAGGCCGTGCAGTTCGCGGCGCCGATCGGGACGCTGGAGGCGTTCCACACGGCGGGCGGGCTGTCGACGATGGCGTTCCGGTACGAGGGCAAGATCCCGACCATGGAGTACAAGACCCTGCGGTATCCCGGGCATGCGCAGATCATGGAAGCGATTCGCGATCTCGGGCTGCTGGAGCAGGAGCCGATCGACGTGAAGGGGGTGAAGGTGGCGCCGCGCGACGTGGCGGTGGCGGCGATGGGCCCGCGCCTCACGATGCCGGAGAGCAAGGACCTCGTGGCGCTGCGCGTGATCGTGTCGGGAACCAAGGGTGGGAAGCCGAAGACGATGGAATGGGAGTTGGTGGATCGCTACGACGAGGCGCACGGGATCAGCGCCATGGAGCGCACCACGGGCTACTCGCTGTCAATCACGGGCCTGATGCAGGTTCGGGGACAGGTCACGGCGCTGGGGGTGCGTACGCCGGACGAGGCGATGCCGGCCGAGCCCTATATTGCCGAGTTGAAGAAGCGCGGGATCAATATCCGGACGATCTCGTCCTGAGTGGCGCGAAACGAACCGGCGGCGATCGAAGCTACTCGATCGCCGCCTGGTGCGCGCGGGGCCGTGGGCGACGGCCCCGCGTTCAGTTTCTGGAGAAGGCCGCGAGCGCGGCGCCCATCTTGTCCATGGCGGCGCGGGCGTTCCAGCGATCGCCGCCGTTGTAGATGAGCGCGAAGGCGAGGATCTCGCCGTCCTCGGCGGTGACGTAGCCGGCCAGCGAGGCCACCGTATTGGTGGTGCCGGTCTTGGCGTGCAGGTTGCCCTGCGCCGGCGTGCGCCGCATGCGGGCCTTGAGCAATTCCGACTCGCCGGCTACGGGGAGCGACGAGTGGAAGGCCGAGGACCAGGGGGCGCGGTTGGCGTAGGCGAGGAGGTGGACCATGGCGCGGGGCGTGACCGAGTCGCGCACCGAGAGCCCGCTGCCGTCGGCCACCCGCACGTCGGTGCCGGGCACGCCGACCTTGGTCCACAGAAACTGGCGGAGCGCCGCCTCTCCGGCTTCCACCGAGCCGATGTGATCGGGCGCCGAGACGCGCGACGCATCGCGGAACAGCAGCTCGGCGACGTGGTTGATGCTCTCGCGGTTCATCTGCGAGATGATCTCGGCGAGCGGTGGGGACTCGATGGACGCCACCGGCGTGGCCGAGGCCGGCGTGACGCCCTCGCGCAGTTCGCCGTCCACGGTGATGCCGAGCGCGGCGAGCGAGGCACGGAGCGCGCCGGCAGCGAACCGCGGCGGATCGTTGGCCACGATCGAGTACCGCTCGGTGGACGCCCGGGTGCCGATCCATCCGCGCACGTCCAGCGTGGTGTCGGTGAGGCGGCGCACCGAGATGGCGCCTCCGCGACTGCCGGGACGCAGCGTGACGTGATTGGCGATGGCGTAGGCCGTGGTGGCGGGCTCGAGCGCGATCGTGGCGCGGCGCGGCCCGGGTGAGACGGCGACCCACACGACGTTCTCGTTGAGCGACAGCGCCGACACGGGCGCGGCGTATGCCGCGGCGAGGTAGCGCCGCTTCCAGCCATCGGGGATGGGCTGATCGACGAACGCGCTGGCGTCGGCCACGATGTCGCCCTTGACGCGTTTGAGGCCGGTGGCGGCGATGGCGCGGGCCAGGTTGTCCATCGGCGAACCGGTGGCGCCGAGGAACCGCGTGGAGAGCGACGGATCGCCGCCGCCGCGCAGATAGAGGCTGCCCGGGAGCGTGCCGTCCGGCTGCATCGCGGTGTCGCGCAGAACGTCGGTGCCGATCTGGTAGCTGGGGCCGAACCGATCGAACGCGAGTCCGGTGGTGAACAGTTTGAGCGTCGATGCGGGCTGCATGAGGGCATCGGCGCCGCGCTGGAACAGCGTGTCGCCGCGGGTGAGCGAGACGACGATGGCGCCCCATCGCCCGGTGCGCACCTTGCTGGTGAGCAGATCGGCGAGATCGGCATCGAGCGCCGGCACGCCGCGGGGCGCGATCGGGCGCGACCGCCCGGGAATCCGCCGCGTGGTGGCGCGGCCGGGAACGGTGAATGGAACGCCGAGGTGCGCGGGCGTGACGGCGGGCGCCTCGGCGCGGATCGGCGGCGGGGCGGCGGGTGGCGCGCTCGGCGACGGAGCGGCCGGACCGTGGGCCGCGAGGGCGACCGCCGCGCCGGTGAAGATCGATATCAGGGTGATGGCAAGCTTCATGACAGCGTTGGCACGTGAGAGAGGATTCGGACCGGTCCGGTCACACCTTCAGGATGATATGCCGCCTCTCTAGTAGGACAAGGATTCCGTACCAGAGTAACACAAAAGCGACGGCAAAGGCGAGGGATGCGTTGACCGGCGAAGCCCACGACAGGAACAGGGCGCGAAAGACCGCTTCCTGCAGCGGCATGGAACGGCCGCCGTACGACACGGAGAGGACGGAATACGTCATGCGGGCCATGAAGAACGAGCCCACGTACGCGGCCATCGGGTTGAGGCCGTATGTGACCCAGGGTCTGGTCCACCAGGTGACGCCGCGTACATCCACGATCCACATGATCGTGGCCAGGGCAACGCAGGCCATGCCGGCCGTGAACAGCACGTAGGAGCTGGTCCACAGATTCTTGTTGATGGGCAGGGCCCAGTTCCACATGAGGCCCGCCATCATACCGAGCGCTCCCACGGCGAACAGCGCGCTCACGCGATCGAGGAGTGGGCGCTCCCTCTGCGCGATCCACCGGCCGGCGAGGTTGCCGAGCAGGCACGACGCCACGGCGGGGATGGTGGAGAAGAAGCCCTCCGGGTCCCAGGTGACGCTGCCGGGCCAGGTATGATTGCCGAGGCCGAAACGGGTCCAATCGAGGAGATAGCGGTCCCACCACGCGGCCATCGTGGCGTCGGGGCGATCGAGCAGCAGGGCGCCGATCGTGCCATGGGTGCCGGGCACGGGGAGGCAGGTGAGGACGAACCAGTAGGCGAAGAGGATGCCGGCAACGGCACCGACGATCTGCTTGGCCGACGCGCGGCGCGAGATGAGGCCGGCCGCGATGTAGGCCAGTCCGATGCGCTGGAGCACGCCGAGGAGGCGCCAATCGTACAGGCGGTCGACCACGCGCTGCAGGAACGTGGGGTCGGGCACTCCCGGGATGGCGGTCCAGGTGAAGAAGGGCACGCCGTTGAGGAGGAATCCGAACAGGAAGATCAGCCCGCCGCGGCGTAGGATCTGGCGGACGACGGCCGATTCGTCGTCGCCGCGCGCGCGGCGGGCGGCGAGTGAGATCTCGGTGGTGATCCCGACGATGAAGAGGAAGAACGGGAAGATGAGATCGGTGGGGGTCCAGCCGTTCCAGGCCGCGTGTTCGAGCGGCGGGTAGATGGCGCTCCACGTGCCCGGCGTGTTGACGAGGAGCATGCCGGCGATGGTGAGACCGCGGAACACGTCGAGCGAGAGCAGGCGTTCACGCGGCGCCTGGCTGGCGATCGGAGCGTGTTTCGGCCGTGGGCGGGTCAATGCCGCGTCATGCCAGGTGGATGGCGAGGTGTCCGAACAGGAACAGGAGCGCCACGATCGTGATCATGGCGATGATCAGCGGGCCCGTGAACAGGGCGCGGAACAGCCGGTGGTCGTAGCGCAGATGCATGTAGAACATGACGACGATCGCGAACTTGATCGCCGAGAGGATGAGCAGGGTGGGCACGAACAGGTGGGACGCGACGAAGCTGGGGATGTAGTAGATCCAGACTTCGCCCACCGTGATGAGCGTGAGGATGACGGCGACCTTCCAGTAGACGGACCAGGTCGGGTGCTCCTTGACCTCGCCCATCGCGGCATGGTCGGAGTGGGCGACGTGGGTGGCGGCCGTGGGTTCGTGAGCCATTGGAGGTCCGGTCAGTGAATGAGGTACACGAGCGTGAAGATCGCGATCCAGACCACGTCCACGAAGTGCCAGTAGAGCGCGGCGATGTCCACGATCAGGGCGTCCTTGGGCTTGAGGCCGCGCTTGAAGTCGATGGCGAGCAGGGTGAGCAGCCAGAGCACGCCGGCGGTGACGTGGGCGCCGTGGAAGCCGGTGAGCGTGAAGAACGACGATCCGAACAGGTTGGTGCGGATGGTGAGCCCTTCGTGCACGAACGACGTGAACTCGAACGCCTGGAACCCGAGGAAGGTGGTGCCGAGCAGGGCCGTCATGAACAGCCACAGCTTGGAGCTGCCCAGGATCCGTTCGCCGAGCGTGTGCTTGGGCTGGTCGGCGTTCTCGACCGCGGCCAGGGCGAGCACCATGGCGAGCGAGGACATGAGGAGGACGAACGTCGACGCCGAAGTCACCGGGATGTTGAGGATCGGCTTCATCACCGTATCGCACACCGGCGGGCTGCAGACCTCGTGCGGGAACGGCCCGACCACGCTGCGTCCCTTGTAGATCAGGTAGGTGGAGATGAGCGACGCGAAGAGCATGCACTCCGACCCGATGAAGGCCCAGATCGCCACCTTGCGGTGATCGAGGCCGGTGGTGGTCGGCGTATGCCCGTGGTGCTCGACGGCTGCTGCAGGATTGGCCATTGAAGAAACCGGGGATTGCGGTGTGCGGCGCGCGGGAGACGGAGGAACGGCGCGCCGGAGAAATCCGGCGCGCCGGGGTCAGCTACTCCAGGGGACTGAGCAACCAGCTGTACAGCGACGTGACCATGGCGGCGGCACCGCCGAAGATGAACGTGTACGCCAGCGGCATGTTGTGCTTGTGGATGAACAGCAGGCCGGTGAACATGAGCGTCATGAACAGGGCGACGAAGAACGGCTTGATGGTGGGGAACGGCATCGGAATGCCGAGTTCCCGGGCCGTCTTGATCGGCTCGCCTTCGTGGAATTCGTGCACGTCGCCCTTGTGGTCCCAGAGCGGGTAACGCGAGGTCACGGTGGGGATCGTGGCGAAGTTGTAGTCGGGCGGCGGCGACGGGATGGACCATTCGAGCGACGGCGCGTTCCACGGATTGTGACCGGCCACGGCGCCGTGCTTGCGGCTGCGCAGCGCGTTCCAGATGAAGATCAGCGTGGCGAAGCCGAGCAGGTACGCGCCGTACGACGAGATGAGGTTGTACATGTCGAAGCCCTGGCCGGCATCGTAGCGGTAGATGCGGCGCGGCATGCCGGCGAGTCCCGAGAAGTGCATCGGGAAGAACGTCAGGTTCATGCCCACGAAGGTGAGCCAGAAGTGCCAGTTGCCCAGCTTCTCGCTCAACAGGCGGCCGGTGATCTTGGGATAGTAGTAGTAGATGCCGGCGAAGATGCCCATCATCGAGCCGCCGAACAGCACGTAATGGAAGTGGGCGACCACGAAGTAGCTGTCGGTCTGCTGGAGGTCGGCCGGCGGCGAGGCGTGCATGACGCCCGAGATGCCGCCGATCGTGAACAGCGCGAGGAGCCCGATGGCGAACTTGGCCGCCACCGTGAACCGCACGTTGCCGCCCCACATGGTGAAGATCCAGTTGAAGATCTTCACGCCGGTGGGGATGCCGATGAGCAGCGTGGTCACGCCGAACACCGAATCGGCGATCGGGCCCAATCCCACGGCGAACATGTGGTGGGCCCACACGCCGAAGCCGAGGAAGGCGATCAGCATGCCGGAGTACACCATCACCGGATAGCCGAACAGCGGCTTGCCGGAGAAGGTGGGGAGCACTTCGGACACGAGGCCGAAGGCCGGCAGGATGAGGATGTAGACCTCGGGGTGGCCGAAGATCCAGAACAGGTGCTGCCAGAGCAGCGGATCGGCGCCGGCGGCCAGTTCGTAGAACTGGGTGCCGAAGAACCGGTCGAACTGGAGGAAGATCAGCGCGACGGTGATCACCGGGAACGCGAGGATGAGCAGGAACTGCGTGATGAACGCCATCCAGGTGAACATCGGCATGCGCATGAGCTGCATGCCGGGGGCGCGCATGTTGATGATCGTGGTGATGAAGTTGAACGCCGCGGCCAGCGACGAGACGCCGAGGATCTGGAGGCCGATCACCCAGAAGTCGATGTTGAGGCCCGGGTTGAACTGCATGGTGGTGAGCGGCGCGTAGCCGAACCACCCGCCGTTGGGCGCGGCGCCGATGAGCCACGACGCGTTGATGAACAGCCCGCCGAACAGATAGACCCAGTAGCTGAACGCATTGAGCCGCGGGAACGCGACGTCGCGGGCCCCGATCTGGAGCGGGATCAGGAAGTTGAAGAAGGCGGCCGACAGCGGCATGACGGCGAGGAAGATCATCGTCGTGCCGTGCATCGTGAACAGCTGGTTGTACGTGTCCGCCGAGACGAGCGTCCCGTTGGGGTGCATCAACTGGGCACGGATGATCTCGGCTTCGAATCCGCCGATCATGAAGAAGGTGAGCGCAGTGACGAGGTAGAGAGCCCCGATGCGCTTGTGGTCAACGGTGGTGAGCCAGCTCCAGATCCCCGTGTTGGACGGCTCGTGCGTCGAAACATAGGGCGGGGCGGCAGCAGTGGTTGCCATGCGTCAGAGTCTCCGTGCGACTACTTCAGGGTCTGCAGATACGCGACGATGTCCGCGATCTGCTGATCGGTCAGTTTGCCGACGTCCGTCGGCTTGCCCGTCATGGGGTCGATCTGTCCTGCTCCCAGCGTGTTCATGATCACGCCGGGCTTCATGACGCGGGCGTTCTTGATCCACAGCTCGAGATGTTGGGCGTCGTTCGGGTAGAGGCCGCCGGCGATCGTGGTGCGGGTGGCGACGTGCGTGAGGTTCGGGCCGAGCACCGCCTGCATCATCGGGTTGCCCTTGATGGTGTGGCAGGCGAGACACATGCTCGTGGGCGCCGAGATCAGCTTCTGGCCCTCCACCGGATCGCCCTTGAGCGACTGATCGAACGTCATACCGGCCGGGATCGGCGTCTCCGGCACCGCGTACTTGGGGATGTCGGCCCGCGGGAAGCTCACGAAGCTCTCCGTGGCCGGCGCTGCCTGCGCCACCTGCACCGTGGGCGCCGGCATCCTGGCCGCGACGGCGCCCGGCTTGGCCTTGGTGGTGTCGGGAATCAACGACACGGCGGGCTGCTCCTGATGCGCGGCCCACGCCGCGAATTCAGCAGGCTTCACCGTGAACACCTTGAACCGCATGTTGGCGTGCGACGTGCCGCAGAACTCGGCGCAGAATCCGTTGAACACGTCCTCGGTGACCGAGTCCGGCGTGAACCACAGATAGTTGGTGTGGTTGGAGATGAGGTCGCGCTTGCCGCCCAGCTCGGGTACCCAGAACGAGTGGATCACGTCGGCCGTCCTGAGGGTGAAGTTCACCTTGCGGCCGATCGGCAGATACAACTCATTGGCGGTGGTGATGCCGTACTGCGGGTACTGGAACTCCCACCACCACTGATGCCCGGTGACGGTGACCTGGAGCGCGTCGGCCGTGGCCGGGGCTTCGGTCTTGAAGATCGTCCGCACGGTGGGCACGGCGATGACGGCGAGAATCACCGCCGGGATGGCCGTCCAGAGGATCTCGAGCTTCGTATTCCCATGGACGTGCACCGGGGCGGGCTGGCCTTCACGCTTGCGGAACTTGATGAGCGTGACGACGAGGATCGTCTCCACGAACAGGAAGACGAACGACCCGAGCCCGATCAGGATGTCGAACAGGTGCCCGACGTCCCGATTGAAGTCCGTGTGATTGTGGAAGATCGAGTTGGGATGGGCAGGGGCGCACGCAGCAACCAGCACTGCGAACGCGGCCGTCAGCGCGGCGGTGGCCAGCCGGCGCGGGCGGAAATGTGGGGCCATGCGAAGTCCTTGGAACCGACGGGGTCAAGGCGCCCCAGGGGATGGGGCGCGCGCGGGCGAAAAAACAGCTTCGGCAACCTATGGGTTCAAGGAATCTAAATCAAGCGAATCGGGATTCGATCCCCGTCCCACGCCGGACCCCGACGCCGTGAGCGGCCTGCAGCGCTACCCGTCCCCGTGTGCTGGGGCCTTTTCGTCCGGCGACGAGTGTTTCTCGATCACCTGTTTGGTGGCGATCTCCAGCGCCTGGCTGATCTGGCCCACGCCCTCGCGCATCTGCCGGATGCGCGTCGGGTCGCTGGAGCCGCGGCTGATGGAGAGGAGCATGGCAAACACCTGATCCGAGATCATGCCGAACTGGCCCTTGAGCAGCCCGCCGAGGACGGGGAGCTGCCGCTTGAGGTTCTGCATGAAGGTGCCCGTGGGGGTCTGCCGTTTGACGGCCAGGGCGTACTGCTCCACCATCCCGTGGATGCGCTGCAGGATCACCGCAGCCTCTTCCAGCGTCTTGAGTTTGGCCTGACCGGCACCGTCGAGTTTGAGTACTGCCATGGAGCAACACCGGAAACGAGGTGAAAACCGATCTACGACGTGGTGGTTCGGGGAGCCGTCATCCGCTCCGGATCGAGGATCTCGTCGATCTGTGCGCGGGTGAGGAGTTTCTGTTCGAGCACCAGTTCGGTGACGCCACGGCCGGTGTCGAGCGCCGTCTTGGCGATCTGCGTGGCCCGCTCGTAGCCGATCACCGGCACGAGCGCGGTGACGATGCCGATGGAGTGTTCCACGAAGTCGCGCATGCGCTTGGGGTTGGCGGTGATCCCCGTCACGCACCGCTCGCGCAGGACCACGCACGCATTGCGCAGCGTGTCCACGCTGCGCAGCAACCGGTACGCGATGACAGGCTCGAACACATTGAGCTGGAGCTGGCCCGCCTCGGCGGCCATGGTCACCGTCACGTCGCCGCCGATGACGTCGAAACAGACCTGGTTCACCACCTCGGGGATCACCGGATTGACCTTGCCGGGCATGATCGACGACCCTGGCTGCATGGCGGGCAGGTTGATCTCGCCCAGGCCCGTGCGCGGACCGGAACTGAGCAGGCGGAGGTCGTTGCAGATCTTGGACAGCTTGACGGCGCAGCGCTTGAGCACGCCGGACAGCTGCACGAAGGAGCCGGTATCCGAGGTGGCCTCGACCAGATCGGGGGCGGTGATGAGCGGCAGGCCGGTGATGGCCGAGAGGTGGACGCGCACGGCTTCGGCGTAGCCCGGCGGGGCGTTGATCCCGGTGCCGATGGCCGTGGCGCCCATGTTGATCTCGCGAATCAGGGCCTGCGCTTCGCCCAGGCGGTCCACGTCCTCCAGAATGGTGTGGCCGAACGCCGAGAACTCCTGGCCGAGGGTCATCGGGACGGCGTCCTGGAGCTGGGTGCGTCCCATTTTGATGTGGGGCGCGAACTCCTCGCCCTTGGCGAGGAAGGCGTCCACGAGTTCGCGCATCGCGGCGCGGAGCCCGTCGATGCTCGTGTGGAGGGCCAGCTTCACCGCCGTGGGATAGACGTCGTTGGTGGACTGGCTGAGGTTCACGTGGTTGTTGGGATGCACCACGGCGTAGTCGCCGCGGGGCTTGCCCAGCAGCTCCAGGGCGCGGTTGGCGATGACCTCGTTGGCATTCATGTTCGTCGAGGTGCCGGCCCCGCCCTGGATGGCGTCCACGAGGAAGTGCTCATGGTGACGGCCGGCGCGGATCTCGCCCGCGGCGTCGTCGATCGCCTGGGCGACGTCGCGCGGCAGGAACCCGAGGTCGGCGTTGGCGCGGGCGGCCGCCGACTTCACGGCGGCCATGGCGTCGACGAGCGACGGGAATTCGCGGATCGGCACGCCGGTGATCGGGAAGTTCTCCAGCGCGCGCAGCGTCTGCACGCCGTACAGCGCCTCGGCGGGCACGTCGCGGTCGCCGAGGAGGTCGTGCTCCCGGCGGGTCTCGCCGCCCGAGAATCCCATGGCGCGGCCGCGGCCGGCGAGGGTGGCGTCGGCGGCCTTGAGGCGCTGGGCGATGGCGCGGGCGGCGCGGGTGACGAGGGCCGCATGGAGGGCGGGCGAGTCCTTGAGGAGCGGCTCGAACCGCGCCCGGTGGAACACGAGCGCTTCGGTGGCGACGAGGGCGCGCCCCGAGGTGCCGTGGGGCGAGTCGTCGAGCAGCGCGCCTTCACCTACCACGTCGCCGGCGCCGAGGGTGGCCAGCGGGGTGGCGCTGGTGGCGTGTTCGATGGCCACGCTGCCGCTGAGCAGGACGGCGAAGAAGTCGCGGGCGTCGCCGTCGCGGAACAGCATCGCGCCGGCTTCGTACGTGGTGGGCACGGCGGCGCGAACGAGCTGCCAGCGGAGGGAATCGGGCAGGCTCTCGAAGAAGGGGATCCCCGCGAGCTGCTCCTGCCAGGCGTTGGAAATCATAGGATTCGTAAGGTATCCCAGGCACCGGAGGCTGGGTAGCGAGCGCGAGCCCGCGGGGAGGGCACGGGGCAGGCGGACCCTCGTATCCGGGCGCGAAAAGGCGTAGAATTGCCGGGACCGCTGTTCATGCCACCGTGTGAGGAGGAACCGTGTCGATTTCCCGTCGTGATTTCATCGGCGCAGGGGCCGCGGCCGCGGCGGGCCTGGCGCTGCCGCACATCGCCGGCGCCGAGCCGGTGCTCTCGTCGATCGTCGACCGCGCGGACGCGCGGCGCGGCGCGCCGGCCTCCCGCCCGGTGATCATCTCGGCGGGCAACGGGTTGACCAAGGACCAGAACGGCAAGCAGGGGATCAAGGTGGCGTACGATCTCCTCGCCGCGGGCGCCGATCCGCTCGATGCCGTGATCGCCGGCGTCAACATCGTGGAGTTGAACCCGGACGATCAGTCGGTGGGGCTGGGCGGATTGCCGAACGAGGACGGCGTGGTGCAGCTGGACGCGTCGTGCATGCACGGGCCCACCAAGCGGGCGGGGGCGGTGGGGTGTCTCGAAGACATCGCCACGGCGTCGTCGGTGGCCAAGGCGGTGATGGACTTCACGGACCACATCTTCCTCGTGGACCGGGGCGCGCGGCAGTTCGCGATCGAGATGGGGTTCAAGCCGCAGAATCTGCTCACCGAGAAGAGCCGGCAGGACTGGCTGCGGTGGAAGGCCGATCTCAATCCCGATGACAACTGGCTGAACCTTCCGTCGCGCCAGCCGGCGCGCGGCGGCGGGCGCGGCCGCGACGACGACGAGGTGCAGACGGCGCACGTGTTCTACGACGCGCACGGCGTGCCGCACACCTACGGGACGATCAACATGAACGCGGTGACGGCGAGCGGCGACATCGCCTCGGTGACGACGACGAGCGGGCTGTCGTGGAAGATTCCGGGGCGGGTGGGCGATTCGCCGATCATCGGCGCGGGCCAGTACTGCGACAACGCGGTGGGGGCGGCGGGGTCGACGGGGCGCGGCGAGGCGAACATGAAGGTGTGCGGGGCGTTCCTGGCCGTGGAGTTCATGCGGCAGGGGATGTCGCCGCAGCAGGCGGTGATGCAGGTGATGGAACGGGTGATCGCGATGACGGAAGCGCGGCTGCTCGACGAGCACGGCCGGCCGTACTTCGACCTCGAGTACTACGCGGTGAACAAGAAGGGCGAGTACGCGGCGGCGTGCGCGTATCAGAGCGCCGACCCCGATCGGCCGACGTCGTTCGCGGTATGCGACGAGAAGGGGCCGCGGATGGAGCCATTCGCGTATCTGTTCACGGCCGATCAGCGGCCCAAGGGCCACGCGATGTCGGGGACGCTGGTCATTCCGCGGTGAGATGAGCAGTCGCGGGACGACCCTCGACGATCTCCGGCAGCGGCTGGCGGTGGCTGCCGGTGCGGTGGCCACGACGTTCCTGATCGGCGTGTTCGGGTATCACGCATTGGGCGGCCCCGGCACCACGTGGATCGAGGCCGTATACGCCACGGCGACGGTGCTGACCACGGCGGGATTCACGGGGCCGATCGACGTGTCGCGGAGCAGCGGCGTGATGGCGTTCACCGTGGCGCTGTTGTTCTTCGGGGCGAGCACGGTGGTGTACGCGATCTCGGTGGTGACGGCGTTCGTCGTCGAAGGCGATTTGACCCAGGGGTTCAGGAGACGGCGCATGCGTCTGACGATCAAGGAGATGGAGGAGCACTACATCGTCTGCGGGGTGGGGGCGACGGGGATCGCGGTGCTGCGCGAACTGGTGAAGACGGAGCGCCCCGTGGTGGCGATCGAGCACAACGAAGCCCGGGTGAAGCGCATCGAGGAGGAGTTTCCGGACGTGCCGATCCTGCAGGCCGATTTCACCGACGACCAGGTGCTGCTGCAGGCGGGCGTGGCGCGGGCGGCGGGCATCGTGGTGTGCACGACGCTCGACAAGGACTCGCTGGTCACCACGGTCACGGCGCGGCAACTGGCGCCCGGCATCCGCGTGATCGCGCGGGCGGGACAGGAGCGGTCGATCTCGCGGCTGCGCCAGGCGGGCGCGGATGGCGTGGTGTCGCCGGCGCTGATCGGCGGCATGCGCATGGCGAGCGAACTGGTGCGCCCGAGCGTGGTGAGTTTTCTCGACATGATGCTGCGCGACACCAACAAGAACCTCCGCATCGAGGAGGTGACGGTGCCGCCGGACTCGCCGTTCGTGGGGCGCTCGCTGCTCGAACTCGATCTGCACGCGCGCACCAAGGCGCTGGTGCTGGCGGTGCACGAGCCGGGCAGCCAGGCGTACACGTACAATCCGTCGCCGGAGGTGCGGCTGGACGTGGGGTCGGTGCTGATCGTGATGGGCGACCCGGCCACGGTGCGCGCGCTGCGCGCGGCGTGCGAAGCGGCCCCGGCGACGGCGGGCGCATGATGGGCGACGAGCGGTTCTTCCTGCCCGGCCCCACGCAGGTGCGCCCCGAGGTGTTGGAGGCGATGTGCCATCCGATGATCTCGCACCGCAGCGCCGCCATGGAACTGCTCATGCGCACGATCCACGGACGGCTGCATCCGCTGTTCGGCACCGCGCGGCCGGTGTACGTGGTGGGCGGATCGGCCACGGCGGCGATGGAGATGGCGGTGCGGTGCGGGAGCATCGACCGGGTGCTGGCGCTGGTGTGCGGCGCGTTCGGCGAACGGTTCGCCGAGATCGCCGAGCTCACCGGGCGCGACGTGACGCGGGTGATCGCCGAGCCGGGGGAGACGGTGTCGCCGGAGCAGGTGCGGCTGGCGCTCGAGCACGGCACGTACGACACGGTGACGGTGGTGCATTCGGAGACGTCCACCGGCGCGCTCAGCGACGTGGCCGGCATCGCGCGCGTGGTGCACGAGGCGTCGAGCGCGATGCTGCTCGTGGACGGGGTGACGAGCGTGGGGGCGATGCCGGTGGAGATGGACGCCTGGGGCGCCGACCTCGTGTTCACGGGATCGCAGAAGGCGCTGGCGCTGCCCCCGGGCCTGGCGTTCGTGGCCGCGTCGGAGCGTCTGCTCAATCGCGCGCGGGGGTTGTTCGACCGCGGGTACGCGCTCGATCTCGCGCGCTACGACGATTTCTGGCACAAGGCGCAGAGCCCCACCACGCCGCCCATTCCGCTGCTGTACGCGCTCGATCGCCAACTGGCGGACATCGAGCTCGAGGGCCTGGGGGCGCGGTTCGAGCGGCACGCGCGCATGGCGCGCGCCTGCTGGGATTGGGCCGAGGGGCTGCCCAACGCCGGCCTGGGCGTGGACGTGCTGGCCCGCGACGGCGCGCGCTCGCCCACGGTCACCTGCCTGCTCTGCGACCATCCCGAGGCGGTGGTGCGCACGCTCAACGAGCAGGGCTACGTGATCGGGCCGGGCCATGACGAGCTGCGCAAGACCACGGTGCGCGTGGGCCACATGGGCGATCACACCGTGCAGGGCCTCGAGGTCCTGCTCGACGTGATGGGGCGCGTGATCCGCGCCCTGCGCTAGCCGGTCAGCGCAGCACCGAGGCGCCGCTGGTGGCGCCGCTGGTGGCGCCGCTGGTGCGCGCCGGCGCGGGGCCGCTCGCGCGGCCGGTGCGCGTCTCGCCGCTCGGCCGCGCGTCGCCGATCCGCAGGTTGGACACGAGTCTGGCCAGCCGTTCGGCGGCGTGCGCCATCGTGCCCGCCGCGGCGGCGATCTCCTCGGTGCTGGCGCTCTGCTGCTCGCTGGCCGCGGCCACCTGCTGCATGGCGGCGGCGAACGTCTCGGTGCCGCGGGCGATCGCGTCCAGGCGGTCGGTGATCTCGCGGACCACGGTGTTGGTGCTGGCCGCGGCCAGTTCGATGGACGATGTCCATGCCTCGAGCTCCGCCACGCTGGTCTCGAGCTGGCGGAACGAGGCGGAACCCTGCTCGGTGGCGCGCCGCACGTCGCGCGCCGTGGCGGCCATCCGGTCCATGCTCTCGCTGGAGCGCTCCACGCCGGCCAGCACGTCGGCCACCACGCGCTGCGTGCGCTCGGCCGCGTCCGACGACATGGTCGACAGGCGGCGCACTTCGGCGGCGACCACGGAGAATCCCTCGCCCTGCTCGCCGGCGCGGGCCGCCTCCATGGCAGCGTTGAGGGCGAGCAGCTTGGAATGGCGGGCCAGCGACTGTACCAGCGTGACGAAGGTGCGGATCTCCTGCGACGCGTCCACCAGGGCGCGCACCGCGGCGGCGCTGGCGGCGACGTCGTCGGTGAGGGCGGCAAGGGCGCCGGTGCTGTCGTCCATCTGGCGGCGGTTCTCGAGCGCCAGATCGCGGAGCCGCGCGTTGCGGGCAACGCCCTCGTGGGCGCCGGCGTCCATGCGGGCGGCCAACGGCCCCAGGTTCACGGCTGCGGCGGCCAGGGACTGGATGGACTCCGCCATGGCGCCGGATTGGGTGCTCAGATCGCTGGCCGTGTGGGCGATCTGGCCGGCGGAGCTGGACATCTCCTCGGAGCTGGTCGTGATCTGGGACGACATGGTGGCCGTCTCGTGCGCCGAATCGGTGAGCGCGCGGGCCAGCCTGCCGAGTTCGCTCACCATCTTGGCGAGGGCGCGGGCGAGCCGCTCGATCTCGTCGGTGGACCGTACGCCGGTCACCCGCACCGTGAGATCGCCGGCCGCCACCGCTTCGGCGAGGGCGGCCAGTTCCATGGCCGGCTGCCGGATGCGCCGGTTCACCAGCCGGTCCACCACGAATCCGATGCCGACCATGATCGCGAACAGGAACGCGGCCAGCCCGACCAGGAAGGCGCGCACCTGCCGGTAGGTGGCGTCGGCGTCGACCACGGTCTCGTGCGCCAGAATCACCCACTGGCCCAGGTTGGCCGTGGCCAGCGCGCCCCGTTCGGGGCCCCGCGATCCGACGTACGTGAACGCGGTGTCGCCGGGCATGCGGACGGCGCCGGCAAACGCGCGGAGGTCGTCGCTGGTGGCGTTGCGCGAGGCGATCAGCACCTTGCCGGAGGAATCGGCCAGCTCCACCCCGATCTCCGACACCGAACCGGTGGCGAACACCCCCTGGAGCGTGGACCGCAGCACGGAGTCGGCCGCGAGGCTGGCCGGGCCGGCGGCGCCGGGTCGTTCCGCCGCCACCGCCAGGGTGAGGGCCGCGTAGCGCCTGGCCACCGTGGCCAGGCGGGAATCCGCCTGGGCGCGGAGCGACCGCGCCATCTCGCGGTTGGCGAACATCGCCAGGGGGATCAGGATGATGGCCGCGGCAAGCGCCGAGAGCGGCACGAGCCGCATGGAGAGCGCGCTCGCCGAGGTGGCGAAGGGTTTTGGGGAGGTCGCGGTGGGTGCGGGCGGAAGCGTGGGCGGCATCGGGGGCAGGAACGTGGCGGCAGGTGGTGCCCCGCGCCGGGCACCGTCACCAATCTGGCTTGTTTGCCTCCTGGGGCCAAGTAAATTGCGGAATCACTCGGCAATTGCCCTTTGGCGCGGGTCCGGTTCCGCCGTCGCGAGTGCCTGACGCGCCACCCCAAACGCATGACTGACTCGAACCATTCGCCCACGGCCGATCTCCCGGCCGCGTATGACCCTTCCGTGGTCGAACGGAAGTGGCAGGCGCGTTGGGACGAGCGCGGCACGAATCGCACCGATCTCGCGGGGCCGCGCCCGTACTACACGCTCATGATGTTCCCCTACCCCTCGGCCGAGGGGCTGCACGTGGGGAACCTGTTCGCGTTCACGGGCAACGACATCCACGGGCGCTATCAGCGAATGCGCGGCCACACGGTGTTCGAGCCGCTGGGCTACGATGCGTTCGGCATCCACTCTGAGAACTACGCGCTGAAGGTGGGGGTGCATCCGCTCGAGTTGATTCCGCGCAACATCGCCAACTTCCGGCGCCAGCTGCGCCGCTCGGGGCTGATGGTGGATTGGCGCTACGAGCTGTCCACCACCGACGCCGCGTACTACAAGTGGACGCAGTGGCTGTTCATCCAGCTCTACAAGCGCGGGCTGGCTTACAAGAAGGCGGCCGCCGTGAACTGGTGTCCGTTCGACAAGACGGTGCTGGCCAACGAGCAGGTGGTGAACGGCGAGTGCGAGCGGTGCGGCACCAAGGTGGAACAGCGATTCCTGGAGCAGTGGTTCTTCCGGATCACCGACTACGCGGGCCGGCTGCTCGGCAACCTCGACACGCTCGATTGGTCGGAGAGCACGAAGTCGGCGCAGCGGAACTGGATCGGCAAGTCGGAGGGCGCGGAACTGGCGTTCGGCGTGCAGGACCTGATGGAATTCGCGGGCAGCGCCACGGTGAGCGGGGGCGGGCTGAGCGGCGAGGTGATCTCGACGCCGGTGGAGATCCGCGTGTTCACCACGCGGGCCGACACGATCTTCGGCGCGACGTTCCTCGTCGTGGCCCCCGAGCATCCGCTGGTCGAGCAGCTCACCACCGACGAGCAGCGCGGCGACGTCGAGGCCTACCGCGCGGCGTCGGCCAAGCAGGACATCGTGACGCGCAAGGTGAACAAGGACAAGACGGGCGTGTTCACCGGTTCATACGCGATCAACCCGGCCACGGGCGCGCTGATGCCGGTGTGGATTGCCGACTACGTGCTGATGGAATACGGCACCGGGGCGATCATGGCCGTGCCCGGGCACGACGAGCGGGATCACGAGTTCGCGCTCAGGTTCGGGCTGCCGATCGTTCGCGTGGTGGGGCGCGACGGGCACGAGACGGCGGCGCCGATGGACGCGGCGTTCACCGACAACGTGGCCGGCGTGCTCGTCAACTCCGGGCAGTTCAACGGACTCACCGTCCCCGAGGCCAAGCACGCGATCGTGGCCTGGCTGGCCGACCGGGGCGCGGCGAAGCCGGTGGTGAACTACCGGTTGCACGACTGGTGCATCTCGCGGCAGCGGTACTGGGGTCCCCCGATCCCGATCATCTATTGCGAAGCGTGCGGGCCGGTGCCGGTGCCGGAGCAGGATCTGCCGGTGGTGCTGCCGGTGCTCGAGGACTTCAAGCCCGACGACTCCGGCATCTCGCCGCTGGCGCGGGACGAGGCGTGGTACCGCGTGGCGTGCCCCACGTGCGGCCGGCCGGCCCGCCGCGAGACCGACGTGTCGGACACCTTCCTCGACAGCTCGTGGTACTTCCTGCGCTATCCCAGCGCCGACCGCGATGACGTGGCCTTCGACCCCGAGATCACCCGGCGCTGGCTGCCGGTGAACTCGTACATCGGCGGCAACGAGCACGCCGTGCTGCACCTGCTGTACTCGCGCTTCATCACCATGGTGCTGCACGACGCCGGCCTGCTGGCGTTCGAGGAGCCGTTCACGCGGTTCCGGGCCCACGGCACGATCGTGCGCGAAGGGGCCAAGATGTCGAAGAGCCGCGGCAACGTGGTGAACCCCGACGAGTACGTGGAGCGCTGGGGTGCCGACTCGTTCCGCACGTACCTCATGTTCCTGGGCCCGTACGAGGAGGGCGGGGACTTCCGCGACCAGAGCATCTCCGGCGTGCGGCGGTTCCTCGATCGGCTGTGGACGTCGGCCCACGAGGCGGTGCGGGCCGGCGATCCCGAGGCGACCGTGCTGCGCAAGGTGCACCAGACCATCCGCAAGGTGACCGACGACATCGTGGCGCTGAGCTACAACACGGCGATCGCGGCGATGATGGAGTGCGTGAACGTGCTCCGCGCCCACGACCGCGTGCCGCACGTGAACGAGGTGGAGCCGCTGGTGCAGCTCGTGGCGCCGTTCGCGCCGCACGTGGCCGAGGAGCTGTGGGAGATGCTCGGCCACGATCGCAGCGTGTTCGACGACGGATGGCCCGCGTTCGACGCGCAGCTCGCCGCCGAGGACTCGGTGACGGTGGCGGTGCAGGTGAACGGGAAGACGCGCGGCACCGTGCAGGTGCCCATGGATGCCGAGCAGGCCGCGGCGCTGGAAGCGGCGCTCGCCGAGCCGACGATCGCCAAGTTCGTCACCGGATCACCGCGCAAGGTGATCTACGTGAAGAACCGCCTGCTCAATCTGGTCGTCTAGCGCCGGCGCTCAGGTCCACTCGGAATAGTGGACCTTGGCGTCAGGGTGGCCGAACGCCACCGCCGCGATGTAGTCCACGCGGCCGATGTCCACCAGCCGCACCCACAGCCGCTGTCGATCGATGCCGGTGATGCCGGTGACGTCGATCTCGTGCTGCGGTTCCTTGCCCAGCGTCACGCTGAACGCGTCGAACGCCGTGGCGATGCCGGTGCCCAGCGCCTTGACCACCGACTCCTTGCGCACCCAGGCACGGAAGAACGCGTCGGCGCGCTGGTCGGGTGGGAGGGCGAGCAAGGCGTCGTACTCGCCGCGGGCGAAGAAGCGGGCCGCGATTCGCTCCACGTCGGCCAGACGCGTCATCCGCTCGAGATCCACGCCCACGTCGTCGCCCCGCGTGACCGCCACGAGCATGTGATCGGCGGAATGCGAGACGCTGAACTGCAGCGGCTGGTCATTGTTGCCCGCCACCACCTGCGGCTTGCCGCGCGCGGAACGGCGGATGGCGATCTCGGACGCCGGCTGGCTGAGGTACTTGGCGAGGATCCCCCGCACCCAGGCGCGGGAGAGGGTGAGGCGCGCCCGCTGCGCCTCGCTCCCCACGAGCGCCGTCTTCTCGCGCTCCGCGGCCGGCAGCATCTGCGCTGCGCCGGCGAGGTTCTCGGGCGTGGCGGCCAGGGTGGCGTGCCACACGTGGATGTCGTTGCCCTTCAGGGACGCGGGAGTTTGTGCGCTGGGTGACATTGGCGATCCGCTACTAGAAGCTCAGCCCGAAGGTGACGGGCAGGGTGACATAGGAACTACCATCCGTGAGCACCTTGTGCAACCGGACTTCGAAGTAAGCGGTCATTCCGGTGAGCGGAATCTGGATGCCCACGCCGCCGTTGAAGCCGGGCTTGGCGCCGTTTCCCGTGACCTTGTACAACCCCATGCCGCCGATCAGATACGGGTGGAACGACGAGCCCTGGAAATGATACACCGCATTGATGATGCCGGCCGCCGTCTGGCTGGCGTGTCCGTCGGCCGTTCCCGCCTTGGAGGGGAACCGCTCGTAGAACAGCTCGCCTCGCACGCTCATCACCTGTCCGGGCGCCTGGTACTCGGCGACGCCGGCCAGGTTGAACCCCGAGCTGTACGACCTGGCGAGCGAGCCGGTAGGAACGCTCACGCCGAACGCGGCGCCGAGGTGGCCGGCCGACAATCCGCCCTGCGCCGACGCGGTGGAGGCGGCGATGGCCAACATCGCGACGATCGTTCCGATGCGCTTCATGCGGGATAAATGTAGTGCTAGAGGAGGTGGCCGATCCACGCACCCACGAAATACCCCGCCGCGGCCACTCCGAGCCCGACCACGAACATGTCGATGCCCGACCGGAATACGCTGCGGCCCGTGAACACCGACCGCGCCGCGCCCACCACCCAGTGCGAGAGCATCGAGATGCCGAACGAGACGACGATGGCGGTGGTGCCCGACCAGATGAGGAAGGGCGCCACGGGGATGAACGCGCCGATGGCCGTGGCTGTTCCCGTCACCCACCCCTCGCGCAGCGGGGACATGGCCCGATCCCCGATCCCCAACTCCTCCTGGACCTGCTCGTCGAGCATGCGCTCCGGATCGGCCATCACCTCGGTGGCCAGGGCGTGCGCCGCCTGCGCGTCCATGCCCTTGGCCTGGTAGATCAGGGCCAGCTCATCGCGCTCGACCTCGGGCATGAGCGCGATCTCGTCGCGCTCCATCGCGATCTCGTGGGCGTACACCTCCTGCTCGCTCTTGGCCGCCAGGTACCCGCTCGACCCCATGGACAACGAGTCGGCGATGAGGCCGGCCACGCCGGCCACGATCACCGCGTGCGATTGGTCGGCGGCCGAGGCGCCGATGACGCCGGCCACGAGCCCGAAGTTGGCGGTGAGGCCGTCGTTGAAGCCGTACACGACGTTGCGCAGGAAGCCGCCCGACTCGGTGCGGTGCCAGGGCTCGCCCTCGCGGCCGGCCATCGTGCCGAGCGTGCTCGCGTGCCCGGCGCTCTCCCGCGCCAGCGTGAGCGACTCTTCCTTGCCGGGCGCTCCCACGGCGGTGCCGCGGTGCATGTTGAGGTACCCTTTGACCTCGCGTCCTTCCTCGGCGAGCAGCATCGGGAGCAGGAACCCGGGGCCGAGCCAACGGCCCAACAGCGCCAGGAGCCGCGTACGCGCGGTGGGGCGGAACGTGCCGGGAGGCCGTCCGTTCTCGGTGAGCAAGCGCTCCCAGATCTCGGTGTGCCGGTCTTCCACGTTGGCCAGCTCGAGATAGATGTGCTTCTTCTTGGGGTCGTGCTCGAATCCGGCCAGGATGCGGTACAGGAAGGCCGCGTCGGCTTCGTCCTGCCAGTGGTGCAGGAAGTTATGG
This sequence comes from Gemmatimonadaceae bacterium, assembly GCA_035533755.1. NCBI lineage: Bacteria > Pseudomonadati > Gemmatimonadota > Gemmatimonadia > Gemmatimonadales > Gemmatimonadaceae > Gemmatimonadaceae bacterium. Next base: position 17,193 of record DATLTC010000038.1, on the reverse strand, counting down.
AGGTCGGGCGGGGGCATGGGCCATAATATGGGCGATTCGGGGCGTGCGTGAGAGTAGGGCGGTAGGAGGGTAGGGGGGTCGTGGGGAACGGCGTTCCGCAGTCATCCGTCCTACTCCCCTACCGTCCTACCGTCCTACCGGCTCTCCAGGTAAACCCTCGTCCTGTCACCCCGTGTCCAAGCTCCCGAAGCCCCACACACCGGGAGAACCCAAGCACCATGCGCACAAGACTGTTCATTCCATTCGTACTGGCCGCGGGCGCGTTGGCTACGCCCGTGCTGGGCCAGGTCGTCATCCGCCGCGACCCCGGTGCCAACGTACGGACGATGTCGTTCAGCAGCGACGAGACGCCGCGGGCGGTGATCGGCGTGACCACGTCCACGGGCGACGCGCGCGACACGCTCGGCCTGCTCGTCACCGACGTCACCTCCAACAGCCCGGCCGGCAAGGCCGGCATCCAGGAAGGTGATCGCATCCAGTCCATCAACGGAATCGATCTGAAACTCGAACGCATCGACATCGGCGATTCCGAGATGGCCGATGCCATGGCGCGCCGTCTCACGCGCGAGCTGGGCAAGGTCAAGCCGGGTGACAACGTGACATTGCACGTCTACCACAACGGGCAGTCCAGAGTCGTGACCGTGAAGACGGTGAATTCCCAGGACCTGTACGGCGATCCGATGGCGAGGATCACCGGCGACATGGAGAATCGAGCCGCCCTCGGTGTCTCGCTCGGCATCGCGGGGAGCAAGCGCGACACGCTGGGTGTGTTGATCATGGGGGTGGATGACGACAGTCCGGCGGCGGCCGCGGGACTGGAGGAGGGGAATCGCATTGCCGCGATCAACGGCGTGGATCTCAAGGTGGATCGCGCGGACGCGGGCGACCACTACGTGTCGAGTGCGCGGCTCCAGCGGCTCCAGAAGGCGATGTCCAAGGTCAAGCCGGGTGACGACGTGGCGCTGCAGGTGTACGCCGACGGCCGGTTCAAGACCGTGCACGTGAAGGCGGTCAAGGCGTCCACGCTCGGGAGTGCGTCGCGGACCTTCATGTTCCGCGGCGACGGCGAGGGGCCCATGAATATCAACGTCGACGGGCCGCAGATCCGCGAGACGATCCAGCGGGCCATGGATCAGGCGCAGCGGTCGCTCGAGCGGGTGCGCGTCGAAGCGCCGAACATGCGCTGGGACATGGACGAGAGCACACCGCCGATGCCGCCGATGCCCGCCGCTGCGCCGCGGGCCATGGTGGCGCCGGGCGTCCGCGTCGTGCCGATGCCCGCCGCCGCGCCGGAGCCGCTGCGGCGCATCGAGGCCCGCGTGATGTATGCGCCGCGGCCGCCGCTGCGCGTGATCCGGTTCTGACGCTCGTTTCCGATCGCGGGCGTCGGGCGCGGGGTGCCCTCCTCCGGGGGTGCCCCGCGTTTTTCTCGCCGGGCGATTTCGCGCGCGGTAGCTTTCCCGGGTGATCGCCACCGCTCCGTTCCGCGCTCGGCGCATGCTGCCGGCATTTGGTGTGATCCTGCTGGGGGCGTGCGCGCCGCCGATGCGGGCGCAGCAGGCCGCCCCCGCGGCGGCCGGCGTGGTGCCCGGAATCGAGGTGCTGCTCCGCGACTCGCTGTCGCTCCTTCGCGGCAAGCGCGTGGGGCTGATCACCAACCAGAGCGGACGCGACCGGCAGGGGCGGAGCGACATCGATCTGTTGTACCACGCGCCGGGCGTGAAGCTCGTGGCGCTGTTCGCGCCCGAGCACGGCATCCGTGGGACGGCCGAGGCAGGGGCGCGCATCGCGTCGGACACCGACGCGGCCACCGGCGTGCCGATCTATTCGCTGTACGGCGCCGTGCGCGCGCCCACGCCGGCGATGCTCGACGGCGTGGATGTGCTGGTGTACGACATCCAGGACGCCGGTGCGCGGTTCTACACGTTCGTGTGGACGATGGCGCTGTCGGCCGACGCGGCCGGGCGCGCGCACGAGCCATTCGTGGTGCTCGACCGGCCCGACCCCATTCGCGGTGACCGGGTGGAGGGCGGCGTGCTCGATCCGGCATATCGATCGTTCGTGGGCGAGTATCCGGTGGCGCTGCGCTACGGGCTCACGCCCGGCGAGTTGCTGCGGTATCTGGCCGGCACCGGGCAGGTGCACGCCGACGTGCACGTGATCCCCATGGACGGATGGCGTCGTTCGATGTGGTACGACGAGACCGGGATCCCGTGGGTGCAGCCGTCGCCCAATCTGCGGTCGATGGACGCGCTGGTGCTCTATCCGGGCCTGGTGTTCTTCGAAGGGACGAATCTGAGCGAAGGGCGAGGCACCGAGGCGCCGTTCCAGCTCGTGGGCGCGGGGTGGCTCACCGACGCCGGCGCCATCGCGCGCGAACTCAACGGCATGCACCTGGGTGGCGTGCGGTTCGATTCCACCTCGCGGACCATCGCCGCCGGTCAGAAGTGGGGCGGCCGGGCCATTCCCATGCTGCACGTGTCGGTCACCGACCGTGACCTCGTGCAGCCCGTGAAAGTGGCGGCCTATATGCTGCAGGTGATCCGGCGCGCGCACCCGAGCGAATTCCGATGGGCGCTGCCGCACATGGATGAACTGGCGGGCAGCGATGTCCTGCGCAAGGCGATCGACGCCGGGACGGTGGCCGGACTGCTGCCGCGATTGGACGCGCAGTCCCGCGCGTTCCGGCGGGACGCCGCGAAGTACCGGCTCTACCGCTGAGCGTCAGAGCTCGCTGCGCAGCACCTTCGCGAACACGTCGGTGTCCACATTGGCGCCGGTGAAGACGATGCCCACCGTGCGGCCGCGCAGCACGTCGCGTTCCTTGAGCGCCGCGGCCAGGCCGAGCGCGCCCGCGCCCTCGACCACGTTGTGCGTGGCGCTGAATGCGTGGCGCATGGCCTGCGCCACCTCCGCGTCGCTCACGTCCACCACGCGAGCCACGCGGCCGCGCATGAGCCCGAGCGCCGTGGCGTCGGGGGTGCGGCAGGCCACGCCGTCGGCGATTCGCGTCTCCACGGCGCACGACACCAACTCGGTGCCTTCGAGCGACCGCTTGTAGGCCGGCGCGGCGGACGACACCACGCCCACCACGTCCACGCCGCGGCCCAGCGCCTGCTTGGCCGCGAGCATGCCGCAGATGCCGGATCCGAGTCCGATCGGGATGTACACCGTCTGCAGATCGGGCGCGGCGCGCAGCAACTCCATGGAATACGTGCCCACGCCCGCCACGAGGCCGGTGTCGAACGAAGGCATGCGGTGCCAGCCGCGCTGCCGCGCGATCTCCACCGCGTGCTCCAGCGCGGCCTGGAAATCGTCGCCGAATTCGATCAGCTCGGCGCCCAGCGCGCGCATGGCGTCGTTCTTCTCGCGGCTGTTGCCGTGTGGCACGACGACCGCGGCCTGGAGTCCCTGGCGCGACGCGGCGAACGCCACCGACTGCCCGTGGTTGCCGCGCGTGGCGGTGACGATGCCCTGCACCTCGGGATGTTCGCGCTTGAGGCGATCCATGTACACGAGCCCGCCGCGGATCTTGAACGCGCCCACCGGCGTGTAGTTCTCGTGCTTCACCCACACCGCGGTACCCACCAGCCGATCGATGAGCGGCCAGCGGTATTGCGGCGTGGGCGGCATGACCGCCTTCACCAGGCGGTCGGCGGCTTCCAACTCGGCGAGCGTGGGGAGCGACGGCGCCGGCGTCGAGTCTGCCGTCATTCGTTGTCCTGGAACGCGGCGCGCACTTGGGAGATGGTGCAGAGCGGCCGGAAGGGGATCCCCGCCGCTTCGATCGCGGCCGCGCCGCCCTGTTCGCGATCCACCACCGAGGTCGCGACGACGATCTCCGCGCCCGCCTCGCGCACGTGCTCCACCGCCTTGAGCAGCGACCCGCCTGACGTGGTCACGTCCTCGACGATCACGACCTTCTTGCCCCTGGGATCGATGCCCTCCACCCATTTGCCGAGCCCGTACTTCTTGGCTTCCTTGCGCACGATGAATCCGGTGAGCGGGCGGTCGCTCTTGGCCGAAGCGTACACGGCGGCGAGGACGATGGCGTCGGCGCCGAGTGTCGGCCCGCCCACGGCGTCGGCGCCGAATTCCTGCGCCAGGCGCCGCACCGCGTTGCCCACCAACTCGACGCCGTCGGGGTGGTACGTCACCTGCTTGGCGTCGAGGTAGAAAGTGCTCTTGGCGCCCGACGCCAACGTGAAATCGCCCTCGCGGTACGAGAGGCGGGCGAGCAGCGCGGCGAGTTGATCGTGGGACGACATCCGGACTCCGGGGTGGGACTGGGCTGCGGGCAAATTAGGGAAGCGCGTAGGCCGGTGGTAGCGGGCGCTCCCTAGCGGAACACGCCCTTCGTGCCCCCGAGCCAGAACACCGTGTCGGCCGGCGTCGCGGGGCCGATGGTCCCTTCCACCGCCTTCGTGAGCTTGGCGGGGTCGTACACGATGCCGGCTTTGATCACGATCGCGGGGAACCGCATCTTGCGGATGTCGGCCAGCGGGTTGCCGTGGACGATCACGGCGTCGGCCCACTTGCCCGTCTCGATGGAACCCAGCCGGTCGCCGAGGCCCATCGCGTGCGCCGCGTTGATGGTGGCGAAGCGGAGCGCGGCGTAGGGCGGAATTCCCGAGAGCACGAACGACAGCAGCTCGCGGTGCACGGCGAATGGCGTGAACCACTCGCCCCAGCTCGGATGGTCGGTGCCGAGCGTGATGAGATTGCCGCCGCCCGCGTCGTAGAACGCTTTGATCTCCTTGCGCTTGGCCCAGTAGATCTTCTCGAACTGCTCCAGCGGCGGCCGTGGCGGGCGCGAATCCACGATCTTGCGCATGTACGGCGTGAGGAAGCGCTTCTCGTCGGTGAAATAGGTGAACACCTGCGGGTCGCGCTTGCCGAAGTAGCCATAGGCGCTGAGCGTGGCGTCGTAGTAGACGTGGTGCTGGATGTAGAGCTGGAAGGTCCGCTGGTACGCGGGCGAAGCGAACGTCGCGGTGGTGAAATTCTCGAGCGACGCATACGCGCTCCGGGTGGCCGGATACGCGTCGCCGCCCATGAAGTGCTCGATGCGGTCGATGCCCATGAGGATCGCGTCGCGCGGGTTCACCGTGTCGTGGAAGCCGGAGTCCAGGTGGCCGGTGACGGTGAGCCCGTACACGTGGGCGCGCTGGATGAGCGCCTGGAGCTGGTACGGCCTGATCCCCTTGGCCTTGAACCCGCCCACGCCCATCTCGGCCCAGTGGTCCACCTCGGCGTCGATCGAATCCACCGAGATGTCGTGCGGCCAGCCCGGGCGCGCCGTGCCGAAGTAGGGGCCGGAGTTGAGGAGTCGTGGGCCCGGTTCCAGCCCGCGGTTGATCCGGATGCGCAGCGCGCGCATCGAGTCGGGGTTCATCTCGCCGGCGGGCCAGGTGCTCGTCACCCCGTTGGCGAGGAAGAGCGACGGATAGGCCCTGGTCTCATCCACGCGGCCGTTGCCGAACAGCATCATCGCGTAGTGCGCGTGCAGATCGAACATGCCGGGGGTGATCGTCTCGTCGTCGGTGAGCCGGATGGTGTCGGCGCCGGGTTTGACTTCCGATAGATCGCCGCCCACCCGCTGGAACTTGCCGGCGCGGATGAGGATCCCGGGGTTGTGGATGCGGACCGTATCGGTGGCGGTGAACAACCAGCCGCCGAGGATGACGAGGTCGTGGGTCTGCGTCTGGGCGACGGCGGACGCCGCGGGGACGAGGAGGGACGCGGCGAGGGCGGAGAGGAAGGCGAGGCGGCGCATGGTGGTGGCTCGGGTCGGCGGACGCGGGGGGTGCACGGGAACATAGCAAATCATCGTGCCGGCGGCGGCGGAGGAGCCTCCGCCCCCGCTGGGTTCGACGCCGCGCCGCCCCCTGCGTACATTCCCAAACGACCCCGGTCCCCCCGGGGGTCGATGGCAACCGCCGAACGCCGAGGGCTCCGCGCATGACCGTCACCTTCAAAGTCAACGGGACGTCCCACTCCGTGGACGTGCCCCCGGACATGCCGCTGCTCTGGGTGCTGCGCGATGTCCTCGATCTCAAGGGCACCAAGTTCGGCTGCGGCATCGGCCGCTGCGCCGCCTGTACGGTGCACGTGAACGGCGTGCTCACGCACTCCTGCCGCCGCGAGATCTCCACGGTCGCGGGCGCCGAGGTCACGACGATCGAGGGGCTCTCCCCCGACGGCGCGCACCGGCTGCAGCGCGCCTGGGAAGAACTCGACGTCCCCCAGTGCGGCTACTGCCAGGCGGGCCAGCTCATGGCCGCCGCCGCCCTGCTCGAGAAGAATCCGCATCCGTCCGACGCCGAGATCGACGTGGCCATGAGCGGGAACCTGTGCCGGTGCAACACGTACCTCCGCATCCGGGAAGCCATCCATCACGCCGCGAGCATGGAGGCCACCCAATGAGCACGCCCTCTCCCGTCACCCGCCGAGACTTCCTCCGCGTGTCGGCCATCGCCGGCGGCGGACTGCTGCTCTCCACGTACTTCCCGGGATTCGGCGACGCCGAGGCCCACGCCGCCACGACGGCGTCCGGCGACTTCACGCCCAACGCGTACATCCGCATCACGCCCGACGGCATGGTCACGATCATGGCCAAGAATCCGGAAATCGGGCAGGGCGTGAAGACGATGCTGCCGATGATCATCGCCGACGAACTCGACGTGGACTGGAAGAACGTCCGCGTGGAGCAGGCGATACTCGACACCACGAAGTTCGAGAACCAGTGGGCCGGCGGCAGCCTGGCCACACCGTTCAACTGGCTGCCCATGCGCCGCGTGGGCGCCGCCGGCCGCGCCATGCTGGTAGCCGCCGCCGCGCAGACGTGGGGCGTGAGCGCATCGGAGTGCGACACCGCGCACGGCGTGGTCACGCATCGGCCGAGCAAGCGCACGCTCGCCTACGGCGCGCTGGTGGACAGGGCGGCCACGATCCCGGCACCCGATCTCAACGCGGTGAAGCTCAAGGACCCCAAGGACTTCACGATCATCGGCACCTCGGTGCACGGTGTGGACAATCACGCCATCGTCACCGGACAGCCGCTCTACGGCATCGACGTCACGCTGCCGGGCATGTTGTACGCCGTGTTCGAGAAGTGCCCGGTGTTCGCGGGCAAGGTGAAGAACGCCAACGTGGACGCGCTCAAGGCGGAACCGGGCGTGCGCCACGCGTTCGTCGTGGACGGCGCGCCCGACAACGGGCTCGAAGGACTGCTCAGCGGCGTGGCGGTGGTTGCCGACAGCTGGTGGGCCGCGAACTCGGCGCGCCGGAAGCTGGACGTCACGTGGGACGAAGGGCCCACGGCGGACCAGAGCAGCGCGTCGTTCGCCGAGCAGGCGGCCGCGCTGTCCAAGCAGGCGCCCATGCGCTCGCTGCGCAACGACGGAGACGCCGACGCGGCGCTCAAGGGCGCGGCCCACGTGGTCGAGGCGGCGTATTTCTATCCGTTCATCTCGCACGCCACGCTCGAACCGCAGAACTGCACGGCGTCGTATCACGACGGCAAGCTCGAGATCTGGGCGCCCACGCAGATGCCGGCGCGGGGCCGCACGATGGTGGCCAAGACGCTGGGCATGAAGGAGGACGACATCATCGTCCACATGACGCGGAGCGGCGGCGGGTTCGGACGCCGGCTCAACAACGACTACATGCTCGAGGCGGCCGCGATCGCCAAGCGCGTGGGCGTGCCGGTCAAGCTGCTCTGGTCGCGCGAAGACGACATGCGCCACGACTTCTACCGTCCGGCGGGGTTCCACTACTTCACGGGCGGCGTGGACGCCGGCGGCAAGCTGGTGGCGTGGAAGGACCACTTCGTGACGTTCGGCGAGGGCGAGCACTACGCGGCCAGCGCGAGCATCGCCCCCACGGAATTCCCGTCGCGGTTCATCGCCAACTTCTCGTTCGGCGCGTCGACCATGCCGCTGGGCGTGCCCACCGGCGCGCTGCGCGCCCCCGGCAGCAACGCCATCGCGTTCGTGATGCAGTCGTTCATCGACGAACTGGCGCACGCGGCGCACGCGGATCCGGTGCAGTTCCGGCGCGATCTGCTGGCCGGCGTCGAGAGCGGCGCGGCCATGGACGCCGAGCGCATGAAGGGCGTGCTCGAACTGGTGGCCGAGAAGTCCGGATGGGGCAAGCAGACCTTCCCACGGGGCACGGCGCAGGGCGTGGCGTTCCACTTCAGCCATCGCGGCTACTTCGCCGAGGTGGTGCAGGTGACGGTGAGCCGGGCGGGGGTGCTCAAGGTGGACAAGGTGTGGGTGGCGGGTGACATCGGCAGCCAGGTGATCAACCCGATCAACGCCGAGAATCAGGCGCAGGGCGCCGTCCTCGACGGGATCTCCGAAGCGCTGGCGCAGGAGATCACCATCGAAGCGGGCCGCACCGTGCAGGGCAACTTCAACAACTACGATCTGCTCCGCCTGCGCCAGGCGCCGCCGGTGGAGGTGCACTTCCTCACCACGAACTTCCCACCCACGGGCCTTGGCGAGCCCGCGTTGCCCCCCGCCGTCGCGGCGCTGTGCAACGCGATCTACTCGGCCACGGGCAACCGGGTGCGTTCGCTGCCGCTGTCCAAGCACGATCTGAGCTGGACGTAGGACCCGCCGCGCGGTCTTCCCCCGGGCCGCACCCACCGCTGCCGGTCACCGGAGGTTGTTGATGTCTGGAATGGATCTGCGCCGCCACACCGCGGCGCTCGTCGTGGCGTGCGCCTGCACGTTCTGGTCCGCTCCCCGCGCCGCGGGGCAGACGCCGCCGGCGGCCACGTTCGGGCAGTTGCGCTATCGCTACGTGGGCGCGCCCGGCAACCGCATCAACGCCGTGGCCGGCGTCCCCGGCAACCCCGAGGTGATCTACGCCGGCACGCCGTCGGGCGGCGTGTTCAAGTCGGACGACGGCGGGCTGCACTGGCATCCGATCTTCGACGGCCAGGATGTGGCGTCGATCGGCTCCATCGCCGTGGCGCGCACCGATCCCCGCACGGTGTGGGTGGGCACGGGCGATCCGTTCATCCGGCCGAACATCGAGATCGGCAACGGCGTGTACCGGTCCACCGATGCCGGAGCCACGTGGACGCACATGGGGCTCGATTCCACGGGGCGCATCGGGCGCGTGGCCATCGATCCCACCAACGCCAACGTCGTGTTCGTGGCGGCGATGGGACACAGCTACGGACCGCAGCAGCAGCGCGGCGTGTTCCGCACCACGGACGGCGGCCACACGTGGCAGCGGGTGCTGTTCGTGGACCAGAACACCGGCGCGATCGACGTCGTCATCGACCCCGTGAACCCGCGCGTGGTGTTCGCGGCCACCTGGCAGCTCGAGATCCATCCCTGGACGAGCTTCAGCGGCGGCGCGGGCAGCGGCATCTACATGTCGCGCGACGGCGGGACCACGTGGACCCATCTCACCGGCCACGGGCTGCCGCACGCGCCCATCGGCAAGATCGCGCTCGCCATCGCGCCCAGCGACCACGAGCGCGTCTACGCGCTGATCGAGACCGCCGACCAGGGCAATCTCTGGCGCTCCGACGACGGCGGGGCCAATTGGAAGCTCACGAGCCGCGATCCCAACATCAATCGCCGGGCGCGCTACTTCTCCAAGATGGGCGTCCTGCCCGACGATCCCGACGACGTGTTCTTCCTCACGCAGTCGGTGTACCGGTCGCACGACGGCGGCGCGACGAACGTCGAGGTGCCGGGCCTCTTTCCCGACCACCACGATATCTGGATCGATCCGGTGGACGGCAACCGCATCATCATCGCCAACGACCGCTACGTGAACATCTCGCGCGACCGCGGGCGGTCGTGGTTCCACGTCGATCTCCCCGACGCGCAGATCAACCGCGTGGCCACCGACCGCCGGATGCCGTACGACGTGTACGGCTCGCGCCAGGACGGCCCGGTGTTCTACGGCCCGAGCAACAGCCTGCTGGGCAGCACGGGCGTGGGCAGCGCGCCCGATGGCATCGGCATCATCCCCGAGGGCCTGTGGCGGTGGGGCGGCGGCGCCGAGAGCGGGTGGGCGATCCCCGATCCCGCCAACGACGCCGTCATCTGGTACAGCAGTTCGAACGGGGTGAGCCGCTTCAATACGACAACCCGCATAGGGCAGCCGGCCAGCCCGTGGCCCAGCGGCCGCGGCGGCGAGGGCCGCGGCGGCGTGGACACGCGCGAGTTCCGCACCAACTGGAGCGTCCCGATCGCCACGTCCCCGTTCCATCCGCACTGGCTGTACGCGGGCAGCCAGTACGTGCACCTGACCACCGACGACGGCAAGACGTGGAAGACGATCAGTCCCGATCTCACGCGCAACGACAAGGCCAGGGAGCGCGCGCCCGGCGATCTGGGCAACGACAACCAGGACATCCCGTGCTCGCTGTACGCGATCGCCGTGTCGCCGATCGAGGACGGCGTGGTCTGGGCGGGGAGCAACGACGGCCTCGTCCACGTCACGCGCGACGGCGGCAGGACGTGGACCGACGTCACGGCCGCGATCCCCGGGCTCCCATCCTGGGGCAACGTGACCAGCATCCAGCCGTCGCACTTCGTGAAGGGCGGCGCCTACGTGACCATCGATCGCCACCGCGCGGCCGACAATGCGCCGCACGTGTACCGCACCGACGACTACGGCCGCACCTGGACGGACATCGGCCGCGGCATCCCGAACAGCGTGTTCAGCTACGCGCGCATCATCCGCGACGACCCGGTGCGGCCGGGGCTGCTCTACCTGGGCACCGAGAACTCGCTGTACCTGTCGCTCGACGACGGCGCGTCGTGGGTCAACGCGCAGAACGACCTGCCGCACGTGCCGCTCAATTGGATGGAAGTGCAGCCCGACTTCAACGATCTCGTGATCGCCACCTGGGGGCGTGGCTTCTGGATCATGGACGACGTGACGCCGCTGCAGCAGCTCACGCCGGCCGTGCTCGCCGCCGACCGCTGGCTGTTCCAGCCGCGGCCCGCCTATCTGTTCCATCTGCGCGATGCGACCACGGCCACGAGCTTCGGCGCCGAGTTCGATCCGCCGGCGAACGTGGGGCAGAACCCGCCCTACGGCGCGTCGCTCAACTACTATCTGAGATCGGCGGCGGCGGACAGCGTCCGGTTGACCATTCTCGACGCCACGGGCAACACGGTGCGCACGCTAAGCGGGCCGGCGGACGCCGGCATCGACCGCGTGTGGTGGAACCTCCGCGCCGAGGCCAAGCGCGATACGTCTGGCGCCGCCGCCGGCGGCGCTGCCGCGCGAAGACCGGTCGCCGCGCCACAAATCAAACCAGGCGTTTACACGATCAGGCTTTTTGCTGACGGGAAATATCTGGAAACGACGCTTACCGTGAACAGGGACCCGAACGAGAAGTGAACTCGGATGACGTCCGGGTGGTATTAGTACCCTGACCGGCGGCGCCATGGCCGCCGGCGCTCCCGTCGAGCCCCGCCGTCGCCAGCCTGTCGTTCCCCCCCAACCGTACACTCCCCATGTTCGACGTTCGCTCCGCGTCTTCGCGCGAGCGGCGCAGCGGACGCGTCGGCGCCCGCGCCCCGCGTTCGCTCGCGCTCTTCCCCGCCATGATCGCCGCAACGGCCGTGGTCGGATGCTCACGCACCGGCGACGCCCCCACCGCGCCCGCGGCGCTGGCGCGCAGCGCGCCGTGCGCGTCGAGCGGCGTGGTGACGCTCGGCGTGGCGCAGGCAACGGTGGTGGACTGCGCGAACGGTGGCGTGACGGTGACACTGGCCGGCAGCGGCTCACGCTATCTGGTGGTGGCGCAGTTTCCCACCGGCCAGGCGCCGGCTCAGCTCGTGACGTACACACTGTCCACCCTCGGGCCCGCGGCGTCGAGCGCCGGAGACCGCGCGCCGGCCATGCAGTGGCCGGCGGCGGGTGCGGGCGCGGCGCCGGCCACGGGCGGCCCGGCCGCGTTCATTCCCACGCGGCAGCGCGCGGTCGATCACCTGCTCCTCGCGCGCGCCAGGGCGATCGCCCAATCACCGTCGTTCAGCCAGGCGTCACGAAGCAGCGCCCCCGCGGCCTCGCTCGCGCCGCCGGCGGTTGGGAGCACGCGGAGTTTCCATGTGCTGTCGAGCTTCGACGCCGCGCATCCGGCCTGGAAGTCCGTGACGGCTCGGCTGGACTACGTGGGCGGCAGCGTGCTCGTGTACCAGGATGTGGCCGCGCCATCCGGCGGATTCACCGCGGCGCAGCTGCAAAAGTACGGCCAGTATTTCGATCGCACCCTCTACCCGATCGACACGACGGCATTCGGCCAGCCGTCGGATATCGACAGGAATGGGCGCGTGATCATGCTGCTGTCGCCCGTGGTCAATGCCGGCGTGCCGGCCGCAACCTGTTACTCGCAGGGATACGTGGCCGGGTTCTTCAACGCCGAGGACTTCAACGGCGGCGCCGATCCGAATTCCAATCAGGGCGAGATCTTCTACTCGATCGTGCCCGATCCGAGCGGGCAGTTCAGCTGCGCGCACAACGTGAGCGACGTGGACGACGAGGTGCCGGTGGTGTTTCTGCACGAGATGCAGCACCTGATCAACTTCTCGCAGCATACGATCGTGAGCCATGGCCAGCCGGGGGCGAGCTGGATGGACGAGGGGCTGAGCCTGGTGGCCGAAGAGTTGGGGTCGGCCTACTACGAGGCCCGGTGCCCGCCGCCGGCGTGCCGCACCGATCCGGCGCAGCTGCTTCCCGACTCGGCGGTCGCTTTCGCGCGCGGGTTCATGCTCGATTCGTATGACTACGCCACGTTGCCGGACACCGTGAGCCTGACGTTGCAGAACGACGGCCAGTTCGGTCTGGCATGGCGCGGCGGCGACTGGGCGCTAATGCGGTGGCTGGGCGATCAGATGGGGAGCGAATTCTATCGCAAGCTCGAGACCGGGCCGGCCGATGGCATCGCCGACATCGAAGCGGCCACGGGCCAGCCGTTCGCCGCGCTGTTCGCGAACTTCGGGCTCGCGCTGTTCACCGACAGCCTGCCCGGCCTGCCACGGACCATCGCGCCGCCGGTTGACCGGTTCGCCTCGCGCAACCTGCGGGCGCTCTGGTCGAGCGTGGCGTCGATCTCGGGCGCCGGCGGCGGCACGCTGCCGTTTCCGATTCCGGTGCGTCCGATCTCCGCCGGTGCCACGGTCCAGGAGATGGCGCCGGGCGCGATGTCGTTCTGGCGGCTGGACACGCCGGCCAGCGCGTCGGCGATCACCGTGCGCTTTGCCGCTCCCGGGGGAGCGCCGCTGCCCGGATCGCTGCACCCGCAACTGGCCATCTTCCGGTTGCCGCCCGGCCAGTAGCGCGCGGCGTTACTCGTACCGCAACGCGTGCATCGGATCGGTGCGCGACGCGCGCAACGCGGGCACGTAGCCGGCGCCGAACGCGACCGCCGCCAACACCAGCGTGGACACCGCCATCACGGTGGGATCGAACCCCTGCAGCCCGTACAGCAGCGAGCGCGCACCGCGCCCCAGCGCGAGGGCGCCGACGATCCCGATCACCGCGCCGACGACCGTCATCACGCCGACCTGCCGCAGCACCATCGCGCGCACGCGCGGTCCGTCGGCTCCCAGGGCCATCCGCACGCCGATCTCGCGCGTGCGCTGCGCCACCGAGTAGGCGAGCACGCCGTAGAGGCCGATCGCCGCGAGCAGCGTGGCCAGCAGGGCGAACGCCGAGGACAGCGTGCCGATCATGCGGTCGAGGAAGACGTTCTCCTTCACCTGCTGCGACAGCGTCTTGAGATCCTGCACCGGCAGGTTGGGGTCGAGCTTCTTGACCACGCCGGGAATCGCGCGCAGCACCTGCTGCGGATTGCCCGCGCTGCGCACGTAGAAGTGGATGTTGCCGATGGTGCTGTCCTGGCGATAGGGCACGAAGACCACCGGCGGCACGGCCCGCTTGACGTCGCTGTACTTGGCGTCCTTGACCAGCCCGACGATCTCGATGTCGAGCGAATCGTTGCCCATCGACATGTGCTTGCCCACCGCATCCCGCCCCAGATGGAACTTCTTGGCAAAGGTCTCGTTCACCACCGCCACCTTCGGCGCGCCCAGCGCATCGGATTCCGTGAAGTCGCGGCCCGACAGCATGGGCATGCCGATCACGTGGAAATAGTTCGGTCCGACGGCATTGAACCGTGAGCCGGCGTCCACGTCCGGTCCCTTCTTGAAGCCTTCCACGGAAACGTCCTGCCCCCAATTGTTGCCGGCCAGCAGCGGCACGAGCGCCTCCGTCACCCCGGTCACGCCCGGGATGGCCGCCAGTTCGTCCTGCGCGCGCGTGAACAGCACCGCCGAGCGCGCCGGCTGGTAGCCGTTGCGCACGGGCGAGATGGCGAAGGTGGAAACGTTCTCCACCTTCATGCCCAGATCCACCCGGCTCACGTTACCCAGGCTCTTGATGAACAACCCCGCCGAGATGAGCAGCGCCATGGACAGCGCGATCTGCGCCGTGACCAGCGACGTGCGGAACCGCGCCGCGGCGCGCGTGCCCGACGCCTTGCCCGAGTTGTCGCGCAGCGCCGAGACGAGGTCGGGGCGCGTGGCGTGCAGCGCCGGGAAGAGCCCGAACAGCAGTCCGGTGCCGATCGACAGCGCCGCCGCGAACCACACGGCGTTCATGCTGAGATGGAACTGCATCGTGGCCGACTCGTCGGCCGGCAGGAGCGACGTCATGAGGCCCACCGTCCAGTGCGCCACGGCCAGGCTGGCTACGCCGCCGAGTACGGCGAGCAGGCACGACTCGATCAGGAGCTGCCCCAGCACCTGGGCCCGCGTGGCGCCCAACGACAGGCGCACGGCCATCTCGAGCGAGCGGCTCGCCGCGCGGGCCAACAGCAGGTTGGCGATGTTCGCGCAGGCGATGAGCAGCACGATCGCGGTGATGGACAGCAGCATCAGCAGCGGCGTGCGCGCCTGCCCGCTCACCGAGCTCTGGCCGCGGCGACCGTCGGCCAGCGTGAGCTCCTTGGCGCGGAACACTTTCATCGTCGTGGCGCTCATCCCCGTCTGCAGCGGCGCCTCGACGGTGTTGATGATCGAGTGGTACACGGCGTTGATGCGCGCCCGGGCCTGGTTCATGGACACGCCGGGCTTGAGGCGGCCGAACACGTAGATCCAGTAGCTGCGGCGATTCTCGAAGTCCTTGAACCCCGGGTTGACCACGGTGCGCATGCTGATCGGGATGAACACCGCCGGCGTCGCGCCCAGCGTGGTGCCCTGGAATCCCTTGGGCGCCACGCCCACGATCGTCATCGTCTGGCCGTTGACCACGATCGGCTGATTGAGCACCGCGGAGCTCCCGCCCAGGTGCGATTGCCAGAAGTCGTAGCTCAGCACGGCCACGTAGTTGTCGCCGATTCCCTGATCGTCGGCCGGCCCCAGCAGGCGCCCCAGCGCCGGATTCAGGCCGAGCACCGGAAAGTACGAGCCCGACACGAGCATCTGGTCGGCGCTCACCGTCTGCTCGTGGTACGCGATGTTGGCGCCGGTGAGCCAGTGGGCGGCGATGCCGCTGAATCCCGTCTCCGCGCGTTGGAGATCGCGGAACATCGGATAGCTGAACACCTCGTCGCACCCGCCGGCCTGGCCGCACGACTGGGAGCCCGGATTGGGACCCGGCGCGCCGAAATTCACCAGCCGCTCCGGGTGCGGCACGGGGAGCGGCCGCAGGAGAAGCTGGTTGAAGATCGAGTAGATGCCCGCGTTCGCTCCGATGCCCAGCGCCAGCGAGAGAATGGCGACGCCGGTGACGAAGGGCGACTTGAACAGCGTCCGGAAGGCGAGCTTCAGATTGAACATCGGGATCCCCGGGGGCGGAGGCGGGCGAACGGGCAACCGTGCCGATTAGACAACCGATACCCCTCGACGGTTGGCTCGTCCCGGGTCCCTACGGAGCGCGCCCGGATTTGTTTTGCGCCCGCGCCGGACGTAGCATGCGCGCATCGACGTCCCGAACGCAACCGAGCTCCGCGGACCTCGTCCGCGGAGCTCGGCCGCTGTTCACCGTCCTACCGTCCTACCGTCCTACCGTCCTACCGTCCTACCTTGCCCGTCGTCGCACTGTCCTTCCACGTCTTCACCCGCTGGCGGAACTGCTCGGCCAGATCCTGCGGGTTCACGTCGTCCACGGCCGTGGAGTCGGTGACGATGCCGCGCAGCCGCCGCAGGTTCGTCACCGCCTTGGTGAAGGTCGAGTCGTCGCGCACCGCGGCTTCATACGCATGCTTGGCGGCCACCGGGTATCCCGACCGCTCGAGCGCCATGCCGAAGTTGTTCTGGAAGAGCGGCGCCGTCGGCTTGAGCTGCACCACCCGGGCCAACGGGCCCAGCGCGCCCTGGAAGTCCCCGGAGTCGAGCAGCAGCACGCCCAGGTTGTTGAGCCCCCACACGTCCTCGTCGTTGATGACGAGCAGACGGCGGTACGTGGCCATCGCGCTGTCCACGTTGCCGCTCTGCGCCAGCGCCCGCGCCTTGAGGCGCAGCCCGTCACCCGACGTGGAGTCCAGGCTCAGCCCCTTCTCGATGCGCTCCAGCGCCTCGGGCGCCCGCTTCATGTCCAGCAGCACGCGCGCCGAGTTGAAGTAACTCTTCACGAACGTGGAATCGAGCTTGATGGCCGTGTCGAACGCGCCCTCGGCGCGCGAGAAGTCGCCCGCCTTCCAGGTGGAGAGGCCGAGCATGTAGAAGCCGAACGCGTTCCCGGGGTTGGAAGCCACGTAGCTCTCGAACATCGCGGCCGCCTCGGGATAGTGGCCCGCCTTGAACACGTCTTCGGCGTTCTCGTACGTGACCGCCGTGGTCACCGTCATCTTCGACCGGTCTACCCGCGCGGTGCTGGACGATGCGCCCGCAGGCGTCATGTGGCCGGCCGCCGATCCCTCGGGCGGTTGCGCGGTGACGGACGGAGTGCCGGAATGTGCCGGGCGCGCTTCGGCGGTGTCGCCGCCGCACGCCGCGAGCGCAAACGGCACCACGACGAGCGCGGTCCACGAAAGCCGGCGGATACGGATGCTGCGATCGATGCTGTACATGGTCTCCTCCTCGGTGGGGCGCCTGGGCGCCGTGAGTGAATCGTGACGCCCACCGAGAAGGCAAGACGGCGGCCACGAACGCGGCCGCGCTGGCGCGTGCTCTAAGACTCGTGGTGAACGGGACTTGGACTGGG
>DATLTC010000037.1 GCA_035533755.1 Gemmatimonadaceae bacterium | reverse complement strand
TCGGCGTCGGCGCCCGGCCTGGCGGCCGCCGCCATCTCGGCCACCGCCACGGCAGTGCCCGCGACGATCGCGAAAGTGAGCGGCGACGCCCAGGCCGACAGCGTGGGCCGGACGCTTGCGCCATTCGTCGTCAAGGTGACCGACGCCTTTGGCAACGCGGCCCCCGGCGCCACCGTCGCGTGGAGCGTCATCGGCGGCACCGGCCAGCTCTCGACGGCAACGTCCACCACCGACGCGTCGGGCGACGCCAGCGCCACGTACACGCTGAGCGGCAGCACGCGCACCGACAGCGTGCAGGCGGCGCTGTCCGGGACCACCGCGAGCGTCGTGTTTTCGGCCAGCGCGTTCGCGCGCGGGGCGGGCAACCTCAAGGTCATCACGGGCGACGGGCAGTCGGGGGCGGTGGGGTCCACGCTGCACGTGGCGCTCCGGGTGCGGGCCACGGATGCTCTCGGCCAACCGGTTGCCGGCGCCGCGATCCAATTCGCCTCGTCGTCGGCGGGAGGATCGGTGAATCCGCTCACGGCGGTGACCAACCAGGGCGGTGAGGCCACCACGGCGATGACGCTGGGCACCACGCCCGGCCCCGAGACGTTCAGCGCAACGTCCGGCGCGCTCTCGGTATTCGTGACGGAGAACGCCGTGGCCGGTGTCGCCACCCAGTTGCTCAAGGTGTCGGGGGACGGCCAGGCCGACACCGCCTGTGCGGTGCTCAAAGTTCCCCTCGCGGTCCGCGCGGCCGACGTCTTCGGCAACGGCGCACCGGGCGCATCGGTGCGGTGGGCGCAGGCGGGCGGTCCGGGAAGCCACAACGTGTCCGTGCTCACCACCGATTCGACCGGCCTCTCGGCGGTCAACTATCAACTCCCCAACGGCGCCGGCGTGGACACGCTCACCGCCACGCTGCTTGTGGACCATGCGCAGGTCGTGACGTTCCTGGCCACGATCACAACCACGGTGAGCAACGCGTGCGCGGCGGCGCCCGACCTCGTGCCCACGGTGGCCGGCGACCGCGCGGCGGCCGGTTGGCTGGGGCTGAGCGCCACCGGGGGAGTGTTCGCCCTTCCGGCACGCGGGATGCGTCTGCCCTGACTGCAGCGCGAAGGCGCAAAGTGGGGGCGCGCGCCGGAGCGGTTGCCGATGCCCGCATGAACCAAGTTCCGCCGCCCGGGTACCCATGGAATGTCGATTCCTTACCCGCCCATCCACCCCATCCTGTTCCGGATCGGACCCTTTGCGGTGCGCTGGTACGGGATCATGTACGTGGTGGGCTACATCCTGGGCGCCAAGATCGCCGCCCGGCGTGCCGCCCGCGGCCTCGTCAAGCTGTCGGCGGCGGACCTCGACGCCTTCATCGGCTACATGATGATCGGCATGCTGCTCGGCGCGAGGCTCATGTATGCCGCGGTCTACGAGCCGGGCCACTACTTCGGGCATCCGTTCGCCTTCTTCGCCGTCTGGCAGGGCGGGCTGTCGTTCCACGGCGCCGTGATCGGCATGGTGGCCGCGACGGCGATCTTCGCGCGGCGTCGCGCCCTCGCGTTCCTCACGGTGACCGACACGTTGGCGCTGGCCGGCACGCCGGGCCTGTTCTTCGGACGCCTGGGCAACTTCTTCAACGCCGAACTGTACGGGCGGGCCACGAGTCTGCCGTGGGGGATGATCTTTCCCACCGATCCGCTGCACATCCCGCGCCATCCATCGGAGTTGTACGAGGCGGTCGGCGAGGGGCTCGTCCTTGCCGCGATCCTGTTCTGGATCGAGCGGCGCTCCCTCGCGCGCGGCTGGTACCGTCCCGGCGTGCTGTCCGCCGCGTTTCTCATCGGCTATGGCGTGATCCGCTTCTGCATCGAATTCACGCGGCAGCCGGACCCGCAACTCGGGTTCGTCCTCGGTCCGTTCAGCGCCGGACAGCTGCTGTGCGCGGGCATGGTCGTGGTGGGCGTCGCCTTCGCCGCCTATCTGCGCCGGCAGCCCGCCGTCGTCGCGGCATAGCGGCCGCGGGGGGCTCCGGCATCCCTGCTTGAACCCCCTTCGCCACCGGCTATCTTGTATGTGAATCTTTTCACATACGAGGACGGGCAGTGAAAATCGCCGTCTGCATCAAACGCGTCCCGGACATGGAGTCGCGTTTCAAGGTAGCCGCCAACGGCACCAGCATCGACGAGACCGGGCTCAAGTTCGACCTCAGCGACTTCGACGCGTACGCCGTGGAAGTGGCCCTCCAGATCAACGAGAAGGCGGGCTCGGGCGAGACCACCGTGATCTGCCTGGGACCGGACGTGGTCCAGGAGACCATCCGCAAGGCGCTGAGCATGGGCGCCGATCGCGGCGTGCAGCTCAAGGCCGACCGCGTGCCGGCCGATTCGCTGGCCATCGCGCGGGCACTGGCCGCCGAGCTGAAGGACGGCGGCTACGAGCTCATCCTGTTCGGCAAGCACTCGCTGGATGCGATGACCGGCGGCGGTGGCCCGATGACCGCCGAGCTGCTTGGTCTGCCCTGCCTCACCGCGGCGTCGAAGCTCGAGTTCGCGGGCGGCAAGGCGGTGGCGCGCCGCGAGCTGGAAGGGGCGGCCGAGCTGCTGGAATTTCCGCTCCCCGCGGTGGTGACGATCGACGAGGGCATCGCGCGGCCGCGGTATCCGTCGCTCAAGGGAATCATGGCGGCCAAGAAGAAGCCGCTCGACGTGAGGCCGGCGCAGCTGGGCGAGGTGCGGGTGACCGTCGAGAAGATGGAGTTGCCCGCGGAGCGTCCGGCGGGCCGCATCATCGGCACGGGCCCCGATGCCGTGCCCGAGCTGGTGCGTCTTCTCCAGACCGAAGCGAAGGTGCTCTGATGGCGAACGTTCTCGCGGTAGCGGAGACGCGCGGCGGCGAGCTGCGCAAGGTGGCCCTCGAAGTGGTGACGGCGGCGCGCGCGCTGGCCGACTCGGCGGGCGGCGAGGTGCACGTGCTGGTGTTCGGCCCGCCGGGCATGGCCGCCAAGGTGGAGCCGCTGGCGCAGCACGGCGCCGACACGGTGATCGTGTGCGAGCACGCCGCGTACGACAAGGCCGACGCGGAATCGATGGCGGCCACGATCGCGGCCCGCGCCGGCAGCGGGTACGCGGTGATCCTGCTCAGCGCATCTGCGCAGGGCAAGGATCTGGCGCCCCGTGTCGCGGCCAAGATCAACGCCCCGCTGCTGTCCGACGCGCTGACGGTGGCGCTGTCCGGGGCGGCGGTGGTGGTCACGCACCCCACGTACACCGCCAAGCTGGTGGCGACGTTGAAGGCCACCGGCACCCCCGTGGTGGTGAGCGTGCGTCCGAACGCCGTGACGCCGGTGGTGCGCGCGAAAGCGCTGCGGGCGGAGACGATCGCGCCGGCAACGGATCCGGCGGCGTCGCGCGTGAAGGTCACCGCGCTGGTGGTGGGCACGGGGGCCAAGCTCGATCTGGGCGACGCGCCGGTGGTGATCTCGGGCGGTCGCGGGCTCAAGGCGGCCGAGAACTTCAAGCTGGTGGAAGACCTGGCCGACGCGTTCGGGAACGCGGCCGTGGGCGCCACGCGCGCCGTGACCGACGACGGGTGGCGTCCGCACAGCGACCAGATCGGGCAGACCGGGCGGCTGGTGAGTCCCGATCTGTACGTGGCGGTGGGCATCTCGGGGGCCATCCAGCATCTGGCCGGCATGCGCACCTCGAAGACGATCGTGGCGATCAACAAGGACGCCGAAGCGCCGATCTTCAAGGTGGCCGACTACGGGATCGTGGGCGACGCGCTGGAGATCGTGCCGGTGCTCACGGCCGCGGTGCGCGAAGCCAGGAAATCGCACTGAATCGTGGGGGATTCATTCTTGTATCCGGAGCCCGCGGCGAACTAGCTTCCCCGCGGGCTCTCGTTTTCCACGTCCGCTCGGAGTGTGGTTCATGTCCGCGGAACGCATGATCTTCCTCTTGGTGCTGGTGCTCGCGGCGGGGTTCTTCTCGCTGAACGTGCAGCGCCTGGTGCAGTACCTGCGCATCGGCAAGGCGGACGGGCGGTTGGACCACCCCTGGCAGCGGGCGTGGAACGTGCTGCGGATCGGCATCGCGCAGGTCAAGATCCTCCGCGATCCGGTGGCCGGCCCCATGCACGCCGGCATCTTCTGGGGCTTCCTGGTGCTCACGGCAGGCACCGTCGAGCTGATCATCCAGGGGATCGTGCCCGGCTTCTCGTACGATCGCCTGCTGCCGCACCCGGTGTACCTGTTCTACTCGTTCTCGCAGGACGCCTTCGCGCTGCTCGTGCTGGCCGCCGTGGGCTTCGCGTTCTTCCGCCGGCTGGTGCTCCACCCGCGGCGGCTGGACGGCGACCACACGCACCACGGCGACGCGTACTTCATTCTCGGCATGATCGGGGCGCTCATGGTCACGCTGCTGGCCATGAATGCGTTCGCCGGCGTGGCCGATCCGGCGGCCCTGGGCCGCGAGAAGCTGGTGTCGCGGGCGCTGGCGCTGGTGTTCGCGGGGGTATCGCCGGCCACGGCGCACGCCGTGTCGCACGTGAACTGGTGGCTGCACGTGCTGCTGGTGCTGTTCTTCCTCAACTACCTGCCGTACTCCAAGCACCTGCACGTGGTGACGTCGCTGTTCAACGTGTTCTTCTCCAACACGAGCGGGCCGGGCCAGAAGGGCGTGATGCGGGCCATGGATCTCGAGGCCGACGTGGAGCAGTTCGGCGCCGCCGACGTGGCCCAGCTCACGTGGAAGAACCTGCTCGACGGGTACTCGTGCACCGAGTGCGGGCGGTGCACGTCGGTCTGCCCGGCGAACATCACCGGCAAGCTGCTCAGCCCGCGGAAGATCGTGATCAACACGCGGCAGCGGCTCATGGAATCGGTGGGTGGGCTGGGCGTGCTGCGCGACGACGGCGTGGCGGCCGGCGGGGCGGGGCAGCGGCAGCTCCTCGGCGACTACATCACCGACGAGGAACTCTGGGCGTGCACCAGTTGCCGGGCGTGCGTGCAGGAGTGTCCGGTGTCCATCGACCAACTGGACATCATCAACGAGATGCGGCGCTACCTCGTGCTGTCGGAGTCGCGCTTTCCCGAGGAGCTGCAGCCGGCGTTCGAGTCGATGGAGCGCAACGGGTCGCCGTGGGCGTTCAGCCCCGCCGACCGCGCGCAGTGGGCCGAGGGGATGCACATCCCGACGATGGCCGAGGCGTTCGCCCGCGGGCACCGGCCGCAGGTGCTGTTCTGGGTGGGATGCATGGGCTCGTTCGACGACCGCGCCAAGAAGACCACGGTCGCCTTCGCGCGCATCCTCCAGGCGTGCGGCATCGACTTCGCGATCCTGGGGCAGGAGGAGAGTTGCCACGGCGATCCGGCGCGGCGCATGGGCAACGAGTATCTGTATCAGATGCTGGCCAAGAATGCGATCGAGACACTCGACCGCTACGAGGTGCGGACGATCGTCACCAGCTGCCCCCACTGCTTCCATCAGATCGGCAACGAGTTCCCGCAGCTCGGCGGGATGTACGACGTGATCCATCATTCCACGTACATCGAGCGCCTGCTGGAGCAGCACCGGGTGCCGCTGGCCACCGACGACGGCAAGGCGCTCACCGTGGCCTATCACGATTCGTGTTACCTGGGCCGCTACAACGACGTGTACGATGCGCCGCGCGAGACGCTCCGGCGGGCGCTGCCGATCGCGAAGCTCGTGGAGCCCGAACGCACCCGCGACCGTGGCCTGTGCTGCGGCGCCGGCGGCGGTCGCATGTTCATGGAAGAGCGCACCGGCAAGCGGATCAACGCCGAGCGCACCGACGAGCTGCTGGCCACGGGCGCCGACACGATCGCCGTCGCCTGCCCGTTCTGCATGACGATGATGCACGACAGCGTGCGGTCGCGCGACTCCGACGTCCAGGTGGTCGACATCGCCGAGGTCGTGGCCGGAAGATTGACATCGTCTTAATGCCCGCCGTGGCGCGCCGCGGCGTCCCGCCCGCCCGCAAAACGCCGTGGCGTCTTGCACAACGCGGAACCGGTGTCTTTGTAGCGACTTTATACTTCTCATAAACCCGTGAACGGCGTGGTTGCGCCGCCCCGGCGCGCCGCGGCACGGGCCGTGCACGGTGGGAAGGCCGTAAGGGACGCACCCAGACTTCGGCCTCTCTCTCGGGAAGGAACATGTTGAGAAATCGCAAGGGCTTCACGCTCATCGAACTTCTGATCGTCGTCGTGATCATCGGCATCCTGGCCGCGATCGCGATCCCCAAGTTCGCGAACACCAAGGACAAGGCGTACATCACGGCCATGAAGTCCGACCTCCGCAACATGGTGACCGCGGAAGAGGCCTTCTTCTCCGATTCGTCCGCCTACACCACCGATCTGAGCTCGATGAACTTCCGCCAGTCGACGGGCGTGAACACGCCGGTGATCTCGACGGGCGCCGGCTACTGGTCGGCCACGGTCACGCACAGCCAGCTGGCTGGCCACACCTGCGCGATCGCGGTCAACACCACCAACCCGCTCGTCAGCACGGCGGGCGAGGGCGAGCCGGTCTGTAACTGAGTAGGCACGTGGGGGGACGCGACGGGGGGGCGGCGGTGCCGCTCCCCCGTCGTGCATCCGCCACCCAGGGTGATATTCACTAATTCTTAATGCGCCGGCGGCCCATGATCGGTCCCCTGCCGGCCCCGGCGGCCGGCTCCGCACTCCGGCATTTCGCGATGCGTCTTGCACATCACCAGTGGTCCGCCGTTTGTGACATCTTAATGAGACCCGTAACCCGTTGTACGGGCACATGGTGTGGTGCCGGACCGGCATGGCACCATCCGTGCCCAATGGGAGACCGTACACAAGACACGCCAGTGTCATCTCCTCCACCACGGGACGGAACCATGTTGAGAAATCGCAAAGGCTTCACGCTCATCGAACTGCTCATCGTCGTCGTGATCATCGGCATCCTGGCCGCGATCGCGATCCCGAAGTTCGCGAACACCAAGGACAAGGCGTACGTCACGGCCATGAAGTCGGACCTCCGCAACATGGTGACCGCGGAAGAGGCCTTCTTCTCGGATTCGTCCAAGTACTCCACCGACCTGAGCGCGATCAACTTCAAGCAGTCCACGGGCGTGAACACGCCGGTGATCGCGACGGGCGCCGGCTACTGGTCGGCCACGGTCACGCACAGCCAGCTGGCCGGCCACACCTGCGCGATCGCGGTCAACACCACCAACCCGCTCGTGAGCACGGCGGGCGAGGGCGAGCCGGTCTGTAACTGACCGACCGCGGTTGACGCGACGGAGCGGGCCGGGCGCACAGCGCCCGGCCCGCTTCGCATCTCCTCCATCGAAAGTCCGGGACGGACTAGAACTCCGGCGCCTCCGCGGCGAGCGCGTCGTCGCCGAGCAGGAGCGCGCGCGCCATCTCGCCGGCCGCCACGTCCTGGCGGTGCTCCGGCAGCACGAGCAGCGCGTTGGCCCGCGCCATGCTCGTGAGCAGCCCCGATCCCTGCGGTCCGGTGAGGCGAGCTTCGAGCACGCCGTCGGCCGCCGACGCAACCACCGCCCGCAGGAAGTGGGTGAGCGCGGCCCCCGTGGTCACGCGCTCGGCCACGCGCACCGGCACGGTGCCCGCGTACGGCCGCGTCATCCCCTGCATCCGTCGCAGCGCCGGCCGCACGAACAGTTCGCTGGTCACCATCGTGGACACCGGATTGCCCGGCAGCCCGATCCACGGCACGCCGCGCCAACTCCCGAACCCCAGCGGCGCGCCCGGGCGGATCTTCACGCGCCAGAAGTCGAGCGTGGCGCCGAGGTCGGCCAGCACGCGGCGGGTGTGATCGAACGCGCCCACCGAGATGCCGCCCGACGTGAGTAGCAGGTCGTGCGGCGGCGCGGCCAGGAGGCACGCGCGCAGGGCGTCGGGATCGTCGCGCACCAGGCCCAGCGGCACGGGGACGCCGCCGGCCCGGCGCACCATCGCCTCGAGCGTGTAGCTGTTGGAGGTGACGATCCGCTCGCCGCGCACCACCTCGTCGAATCGGTCCACGTCCACGAGCTCGTCGCCCGTGGCGAGAATCGCCACGCGCGGCCGCCGCGCCACCGGCAGCACGGCCCGCCCCACCGAGACGAGCACGCCGAGGTGCGCCGGTCCCAGACGCGTGCCGCGCGCCACCGCCAGCGCTCCCGCGGCCAGATCCTCGCCGCGGGGTCGCACGTTGCGTCCCGCATCGCGGTCGTCGAACAGGACCACGCGCTCCGTGCCCGCGTCGCTGTCCTCCACGCGCACCACGCCGTCGGCGCCCGCGGGCAGCGGGGCGCCAGTCATGATGCGATACGCCTCGCCGGCGCCGAGCGGCCGGCTCGCGCGGGCGCCGGCGGCGATCGTCCCCACCACGACCAGCGCCACCGGCGCCGCGCGCGACGCGCCGCGCACATCGGCGGCGCGCACCGCGTACCCGTCCATCGACGCGTTGTCCCACGGCGGAAGGTCGACCGGTGAAACCACGTCTTCGGCGAGCACGCGGTCGAGCGCCTCGCGCACGCCCACCGATTCGGCGGGCAGCGTCGCCATCGCCCCCACGATCGCCAGCGCCGCGTCGCGTACCGTGTGCACGGCTCAGCGCAGCCGGAGCGCGGCCACGCGGGCCGCGATCGAGTCTTCCACCGCGAGCACCAGTGCCGGCGGCGCCGTCCAGTTGTTGCAGAGCACGCTGAAGATCACGCGGCGGCCGTCGCGCGTGGTGGCATAGCCCGACAGCGACCGCGTGTTGGCCAGCGAGCCCGTCTTGGCGTGCACGTTGCCCTCGGCCGGCGTGCCCCGCATGCGCGCGCGGAGCGTGCCGTCCACCCCGGCGATCGGGAGCGCCGCGTAGAAGGCGTCGAACGCCGGCGAACGGCGCATCGCGTCGAGCACGTGGACCACCGTCTCGGGGCTGAGATAGTCGTAGCGCGCCATGCCGCTGCCGTCGCGCAGCACGAATCCGTCGGGCGCGGCGCCCCAGGCTTCGAGTTGCGCGGTCTCCACGCGGCGCGCGCTGTCGGCGCGCCCCACCCCCGTCTCGACCAGCGCCAGCGTGCGCAGCAGCATCTCGGCCATCTGGTTCTGCGACGGCTTGAGCATCGCCGGCAACACGTCGCGCAGCGGCGGCGACACGATGCGGACGAGCGAGTCCACCGCCCCCGTGGCATCCACGCGGCGGCCGTCCACGCCGATCCCGCGGTCCTGCAGGGCTTCGCGCAGCGCCGCCAGGTACGCGCCGTCGGGATCCGGGAAGGTGACGGCGAGCGAGGCCGTGTCGCGCGCGGCGATCGTGCCGCGCACCACGAAGACGCCCCGCGCCGTATCCCGCGCGACGCGCAGCGGCCGCGCGCGCAAGCCCGCGGTATCGGCGGCGTCCAACGTGCGCGCCGCCACGCGCACCGGCGGGTACGTGCGCGCGGGCGTCGTTGCCACGCTCGGCGCGACGCCGGGCCGATCGCCGCCGCGCACGTGGATCACGCCGAAGCCGTCGTTGAACAGCAGTTCGTCCACCGCCGCGCCGTCGGGATCGTCGAGATCGTCCCACGACCAGCCGAACCCGATCGTCGGCCCGGGAAACACGTCGGCCCCCAGCACCACGCCGCCGGTCACGCGGCGAATGCCCCGCGCGTAGAGGGAATCGGCGATGTCGCGCAGCGGGCGCATCGCGTCGCCGCGCATGCGGTTGCTCACCGTGGGATCGCCGCGGCCGAACACCAGCAGGTCGCCCTCCACCGTGCCGTCGCGCACCGGACCGCGCGCCGCCACGGTGGTCACCCAGCGATAGTCGAGTCCGAGCCGGGCGATGGCCACCGAACTCGTCACCAGCTTCATGTTGGACGCCGGGAGGAACAGCTTGCCCGCGTCGTGCGAGTAGATCGTGTCGCCGCGCTCGGGGTCCACCACCAACACGCCCAGATGCGCGTTCCGGAACGCGGGAAGATCGACCAGCGAGTCCACCGCGTGCCGGAACGCGGCCCGCCCCTCGCGGGCCGGCGCCGGCGCGCCGCCCGGGCGCGCGCAGCCCGCGCTCGCCGCGGCGACGACCGCGGCGCTCCATCGCCACCGAGCGAGAACCCGTCGCGTGGATCGCATCGTGCGGGAGAAGCTACTGCGATTCCGCGGCCAACGCCTGGGCGCGCGCCAGATCGTCGCCGGTGTTCACGCCGAAGAAGAGCCGCGCCGCCGGGCCGAATTCCGCCGTCTCGGCCGCGGTGAGCCGGGCCAGCCGCGGCAACGACCGCGCGAACCGCGCGCCACCCGTCTCGCCGGCGCGCAGCGCCCGCTCGAGCCACGGCAGGCACGACGGCGCGTAACAGGCGCAGAACGGTTCCATGCCCACCGGCGACGCGCTGTCCGGCACGCAGGCGTCGGCGGCGTCGGCCGCGCACCGCCGGGCCAGCGCGTCGAGCAGCGCCGGCGTCACGAAGGGCATGTCCCACGCCACCACCAGCACCGGTCGGCGGGTGTGCGCCAGCGCCGCGTGCACGCCGCTCAACCCGCCGCCGCCGGCCACGCGGTCGGCAATCCGCGGCACGCCGGGCAGCCAGCGGTCCGCGTCGGGATCGTTGGCCACGAGCAGCAGGTCGGCCGACACGGCGCGCAGCGCATCGGCCACCCGGTCGATGATGCGCGCGCCGCCCACCCGGGCCAGCCCCTTGGGGCTGCCGAACCGCGTGCTCTCCCCACCGGCGAGGATCACGCCCACCGGGACGGGAGCGGCAACGGGCATGGCCGGCGCGCGCTACTCGCCGCGGTACACGGCGCTCAGCGTGGTGTCTTCGGCCACGCGCACCTCGCACACGGCGGCCGCCGTGCCGATGCCGCGCTGCACCGCGTCGAAGATGTGCCGCGCCAGGTTCTCGCCCGTGGGCACGAGCGCGCCCTCGGCGAACTCGGGGATGTCGAGGTTGAGGTTCGCGTGGTCGAACCGCGCCCGCACGTCGCGCTCGAGCACCCGGTCGAGGTCGGCCAGGTCCATGATCATCCCCGTGCGGTGCTCGATCGGGCCGCGCACCGTCACGTCACAGGTGTACGTGTGGCCGTGGAAGTTGGGGCGCGCGCAGAGGCCGAACCGGCGTTCGTTCTCGGCGTCGCTCAGTTCGGGCAGGCGATACCGATGGGCGGCGGCGAAGGTGACGCGGCGGGTGAGGTAGGCGATCGCCATCGCACGCGATCAGTGCGAGAACAGGTACGAGATCCCGATCGTCAACGACGGATTGTTCCGCCAGAACGACTTGGACTGCTGCGTGGGCACCGTCGTGGTGCCGTCCTTGGCGGCCACGTAGTACGTCTGCGGATAGCCCATCGAGTAGAAGTGGTTGTTCAGATCGGCGCGCAGCGCCCAGCGCTTGGCGGGGATCCAGCGGACCGTCGCGCCCCACACGAATTCGAACCGCGTGCCGAACTGGAAATCGCCGATGTCGCTCTGCGTGTGGCGGTCGGAGATGATCCCCATGCCGAGATTGAGCAGCGGCATGACGTCGTGGAACGTGCGGTCGCCGGTGAGCGACAGCGCCATGGCGCCATCCACCGCGTAGAGCGGCCAGTAGGCCGTGCCCAGGGTGCGGACCGCCGCCGCGCGGGCGGGGTCCACCACCTGCCGCACCGAGCTGATGCGCGACAACGACGAGGTGAGGAAGAGCGGTCCCACGGCGTGCCAACCGTACAGGAAGCTGAACTCGGGCCCGCCCTGCGGCGCGACGCCCGCCGGGTCGGAGCCCGCGGAGAAGCGCCCCATCGAGAACGAGTACTCCATGGTGTTGTCCACGTCGCGGAACGGACTGCGCGAGGGCGCGTAGCCCACCTGCTGCGCGCGGGCCGTGGCGGCGGTGGCAACCAGCAAGAGGGCGGTGAACAGGCGCTTCACGAATTGACTCCCGTCTGTCGAAGGTCCTTCCCGGTCATCTCGGGCGGCGGTTCCAGCCCGAGCATCGTGAGAAGGGTAGGCCCAACATCGCACAACGCGCCACCCGAACGAAGGGGGGCGGCGCCGTGCACGGGGGCGCTCTGGCCGGCATCCACGGCCACCAGAGGTACCGGATTGGTGGTGTGGGCGGTGTGCGGCCCACCCGTCCCGGGGTCGATCATCTGCTCGCAGTTGCCGTGGTCGGCGGTGACGAGCAGCCGGGCGCCGGCCCGTTCGGCCGCCGCGACCAGGCGCGCCAGACACGCGTCCACCGTCTCCACGGCGATGATCGTGGCCGGGAGCGAGCCGGTGTGCCCCACCATGTCGCTGTTGGCGTAGTTGCAGAGAATGAAGTCGTGGTCGCGCCCCTCCACCGCGCCGCACAGCACGTCGGTCACGCCGCGTGCGCTCATCTCGGGCGCGAGGTCGTACGTGGCCACCTTCTGGCTGGGCACGAGCAACCGCTCCTCGCCGGGAAACGGCGTCTCGCGGCCCCCGTTGAAGAAGTAGGTCACGTGCGCGTACTTCTCGGTTTCCGCCGTGCGGAACTGCGTCATGCCGGCATCGGAAATCACCTCGCCCACGATGTTCACGAGCGAGCGCGGCGCGAACGCCATCGGGGCGGTGAAGGTCTGGTCGTATTGCGTCATCGTCACCAGATACACCGCGGGACGGTGGGCGATCGCAAACCCGTCGAACGAGGGCACGGTGAGGGTGCGCACGATCTGGCGCATGCGGTCGGCGCGGTAGTTGAAGCAGATCACGGCGTCGCCGTCGCGGATCGGCGCCACGGGCGCGCCGTCGCGGACGATCGTCGTCGGCGTGATGAACTCGTCGGTCTCGTCCCGCTCGTACGCGGCGCGGATCACCGCCAGCGGGTCGGCGGCGGCGGGACCGGTGCCCTCCACCGCGGCCCGGTACCACAGCTCGGTGCGCGGCCACCGCTGGTCGCGGTCCATGCCGAAGTAGCGCCCGCCGAGGCTCGCCACCTGGGCCCGAGCGCCGGCTCGCGCCAGCAACTGCTGCATGAAGCCCAGCGCCGAGCGGGGGAGCGTGTCGCGCCCGTCGAGCAGCGCGTGGATGGCCACCCGCGGCACCCCCTCGCGCTCGGCCAGATCGATGAGCGCGAACAGGTGTTGATCGAGCGCGTGCACGCCGCCGTCGCCGATGAGCCCCATGAGGTGGAGCGTGCCGTGGGGCGACGCCTTGGCCCGGCGGCAGGCGTCGAGCAGGAACTCGTTGCGAAAGAACGCGCCGTCCTTGATCGCCTGCGAGATGCGGACGATGTCCTGCATCACCACGCGGCCGGCGCCGAGGTTCAGATGCCCCACCTCGCTGTTGCCCATCTGCCCCTCGGGCAGGCCCACGGCCAGTCCCGACGCCTCGAGCAGGGTGCGCGGATAGCGCGCCACGAGCCGGTCCCAGGTGGGCGTGCGGGCCAGCGCGATCGCGTTCCCCTCGGTCTCGGCGCGATATCCCCAGCCGTCGAGCACCACAAGGACGACGGGGCGTTTGGTGTGTGCGGGCATCAATCTCCGATTGGGCGCTTGCCCCGCCGCGCAAGACCTTTCATACTCGAACACCAGGCGCGGCGGTCACGAAATGTACGCGCCGACATAGTCCCAACCAAGCGATGCGACTTCGTTCACTCCTGTTCCTGGTTCCGGCCCTCGTCGCGCCCGTCGTCCCGGCGCGCGCGCAGACGATCACCGCGCCGGCCGTGCTGTACTCCGAGCCCGGCGCCCACGAGCTGGCCACCCTGGCCCAGGGCACCACGCTCGCGCCCATCGCGTCGTCGGGCGCCTACGTGCGGGTCACCCTCCATGGGTACATCGCCACGTCGCTGCTCAGCGGCAAGCGCGACTCGTTTCCAGCCACCGTGGCCACGTCGGGGGCGCGGCTCCGAACCAGCGCGTCGGCTTCGGCCTCCGTCGTGGCGGAGGTGAATCAGGGCATGGGCCTGCACGTGGTCAAACGCGGCGGCAGTTGGACCGAGGTGGAGCGGGCCGGATGGATCCGGCGCTCGGCACTCCCCTCCGCGCCGCGCCGCGATCCCGCGGTGCAGAAGCCGGTGCAGAAATCGGCGCCCCCGGCCGCGCCGTCCGACACCCCGCCGCCGCCGGCCGCCGCCACCCCGGTGAGCGGCGACGCGGTGACTCCGGTGACGAGCGCCCCGCTCTCGGCCGCGCCGGGGCTCCCCGCCGTGGCCACCGTGGTGCACGGCGCCGTGCTCACGCCCGTGGCGCGCGATCGCGGCTGGGTGCGCGTCCAACTGGACGGGTGGATGCGCGAAGGTGACCTCACCGCCGCCGACAGTTCGCTGGCGCGGTTGAGCGCGGCCGATCTGCGCGCCAACCCCGACCAGTACGTTGGGCGGCTGCTGCGCTGGACCGTCACCGTGCTGGCCTTCCAGACCGCCGACCCGCTGCGCCACGACATGAGCCCCGACGAGCCGTACCTCCTGGCCCGCGGGCCCGGCGACGAGAACGCGATGCTGTACCTCACGCTCCCGCCGGCGCTGGTGGCCAAGGCCAAGGCCTATGCGCCGCTCACCACCGTGGTGGTAACGGCCAAGGTTCGCACGGGCCGCGCCGACCCTTCGGGGGTGCCGATTCTGGACGTCGTGTCGATCACCACGAAGTAACGGCGCGGCGCCCATTCCCGCGCCGGCGCACTCACTCGGCTCGCGGTGACTGACCATTCGGTCAGTAGTCGGTTGCTGGCAATAGTCTGCGGGGCGGACCCAGAGCCTCTCTGAGAGGCAAAATGCCGATCGCCGGCCAGGCGACGTACGCTGATCGATCGGTCAGCCAAATGTGGTCCGGCGGGTTTGGACCCCAGGCGAGAACCGCTGGTAATGACTGGCATGCGGGTGCCTGGCTTAGATTCAGGCACCACCCGCCACACCACCCAACAACCGGAGCGGCATGCCTTCGAGGCCCCCCCAGAGACCCCGATCCGATTCGCGTCGCGCCAAGCGGGCGCGCGTACGTACCCTGGGACTGCTCTTCGTTGGTGCTGCCAGCATCGTCGCGTTCAATTACCCCACTGCGGTGGCCGCCCTGGTGCTGCCGCGGCCGGCGGCGCCCGAGGCGGCCATCGCCACGCCGGAAGCGGCCGGCATCAGCCACTCCGTGGACCTGACGGTGGCGCTGCCCGGCGATCCGGTGCGCATGCCGATGGACATCGGCCCTGACTCCGCCGGCCTCCGGTACGAATGGGTGGCGGTGGGCGACACCGTGGTTCCGGTGTACTCGCTTCCCTTTGACAGTGCCCGGTTGTACGCCCCCGCCAAGCCGGGGTTCTACCATCTGGCGCTGGTGCGCGACACGGCGCAGACTGTGCTCGACACGCCGACGCTGGCCGTCATGGTGCCGTTCGACGAGGAGCGGGGAGGGGAGATCAACGGGTATCGCATCGGGACCTACCGCGGGGAGCGGCACGCGGGCGACGCGCATCCGGAAGGGTTCCTGGCCGTGGAGCCCCAGGACGTGGACCTGCCCGTGAGCGCGCACCTGCGGGTGTCCGACTTCATCACCCACGACGCGCAGCAGGACCGGTGGCCCAAATACGTGGCGCTGCGTCCGCGATTGCTCGACAAGATCGAGTTGGTGCTGGCGGAACTGCAGCGCGCGACGGGCCGTAGTACCCCCATCGCCCTCGACCTCGACGTCCACTCCGGCTTCCGGACGCCGCTGTACAATCGCACGGTGCCGCGCGCCGCCGACGACAGCCGTCATCAGTACGGCGACGCGGCCGACATCGCGCTCGACGCCAACGGGGACGGTCGCATCGACGCGCGCGACGTGCAGGCGATTGCCGAGGCCGTGGACCGGGTGGAAGCGATGCATCCGGAACTGACGGGTGGCCTCGGGCTCTACACCAGCCGGCGGTATCCCACGCCCTACGTACACATCGACACGCGCGGCGAGCGGAAGCGCTGGCGCGGCTAGTCACCTCCGGGACGGAGCCTTCATGAACGAACATCTGCGCGACCGCATCCTGCGGCGCCTCGACGCCCTCTCCGACGAGCGCGGATACCAGGTGCTCGACTTCGTCGAGTTCCTCGAATCGAAATTCGCCGAACGGCAGTCGCCCGGCGCCAACGTGTTCACGCGGCTCACCGAGTCGGTGGAGGACAAGCTGCGTGCCGGCCGCGTCTCGGCCTCGGTGATCGCCGAGACGATGGGCTTTCTCAATCGGGCGTCGGGCGTGCTGAACAGCGCCATGGCCGCCGGCAAGTCGGTGGCGTCGGACGTGGTGAACGTGGCCAAGCAGGCCACGGCGTCCGCGCCGGCCGCCCCGCGCCCCGCCGAGGGCGCGCCGCCCGCGCCGGCCGCGCCGGCCGCGCCGCCTGCGCCGCCTGCGCCGCCTGCGCCGCCTCCGGAGGCCGATGCGCCGCCGCCGGGTCCGGCGGCATGACTCGCGCCGCGCCGCGAACGGGGGCCCGCCGCGCGGTGCTGCGGTACATCGCGCAGCTGCCGCAGTACGTGCGGCTGCTCTGGGGCCTGCTCGGCGACCGCCGCGTGTCGCGGGTGGACAAGGCGTTCGTGCTCGGCGCGCTCGCGTACATCGTGTCGCCCATCGATCTGATTCCGGATTTCATTCCCTTCCTGGGGCAGGTGGACGACGTGTTCTTCCTGCTGCTCGCCCTCGAGCGGCTGCTCGACCGCGCGGGTCCCGAGGTGCTGCTCGACCACTGGCACGGGGATCCGGACGATCTGGACGGGTTGAACGTGGAGGCGGCGATCGCGGCGGCGGTGTTCTTCCTGCCCAAGGGCTGGCGGGGTGGGTTCAAGAAGCTGCGCCGGGCGTGAACGGCGCGGGTTCCGCCCCGCGCCCGCTCGCCGTTGCGCTGTTTTTGGCCCTCTTCTACCTTTCGCCATGCCGCCCACAACCCGACCCACCACTCGGCCCGCGACTCCGGATCGTTCGGAAGGCGGGCCTTCGCGTCTTGAGGAGCCACGGACCGGTGCGCAGCGCGTGCGCGAGGACGTGGCTCTCACGTTTGACGATGTGCTGCTGGTGCCGCAGCACTCGCTCACCCATCCCAAGGACGTCTCGCTCAAGTCCCGGTTCACCCGCGGCATCGAGCTGAACGTTCCGCTCGTGGCGGCGGCCATGGACACGGTCACCGAGAGCGACATGGCGATCGCGATGGCCCGCGCCGGCGGCATCGCGGTGCTCCACAAGAACATGTCCATCGACCGCCAGGC
>DATLTC010000036.1 GCA_035533755.1 Gemmatimonadaceae bacterium | reverse complement strand
ACGTGCTCGCGCAGATCTGCGCCCGCATCGAACGCCACGGCGACAACGCGGGCGCGGCGGCGCTGGGCGGCGCGATCCTGGTCACGCCGCAGTGGCCGAGCCTGTACTTCACGCAACTGCCGGTGCACGAATCGCTGGGGTTCGCGTTCGCCGTGCCGGACTTCGAGACGCACACGGAACTGGCGCGGGCCTCGCTGCCGAGCGAGGTGCCGTTCCGCACGGCGGTCTCGGCGGCCGCGAGATCGGCGGCGCTGGTGCACGGGCTGACGACGGGCAGCCGCCAACTGTTGACGGCGGGCCTGAACGACGTGCTCCATGTGGAACACCGCAAGCCGCTGATCCCGCACTACGAGCGCGTGGTGCGGGCTGCCCGCTCCGCCGGCGCCTACGGCGCCACGCTCAGCGGGTCGGGCTCCTCGATCGTCGCGATCGCCCCGCGCGAGACGGCCCCGCTGGTCGCCGGCGCCATGGCCGAGGCGTGGCGCTCGGCGAGCGTCCCCGCCGACGCCTTCGCCACCGGCGTCGGACTGGCCGGCCTGACTGTGGTTTCTCTGTCCAACCGCCCTACCCCCCTACCACCCTACGTTTCCCCTTCCCGGAGCATCTCGCCATGCCAATAACCGTCAATCTCCCCTCGATTCTGGCCCGCCTGGCCGGCAACTCGCGTCTCGTGGAATCCGACGGCGTCACGGTGGGCGGCGTGGTGGCCCAGCTTGCCGAACGCTACCCCGCCCTGGGCCCCCGCTTGCGCGACGACCGGGGGGAACCTTATCCCTTTGTCACGTTTTATTTGAACGACGACGACATCCGCTTCAACGGCGGGTTCGCTGCCACGGTGCGCGACGGCGACGAGGTGACGATCGTCCCTGCCATCGCCGGGGGCTGAGAGGATGACCATGGCACAGAGCATCGGACAGCAGGACGACGCGCAGCGCGACTTGCCGGAACTGGGTTCCGACGAGATCCTGCGCTACGCCCGTCACCTGCTGCTGCCCGACGTGGGGCTGGACGGCCAGCGCAAGCTCAAGGGATCGCGCGTTCTATTGATAGGAGCGGGAGGGCTGGGCAGTCCCACTTCATTATACCTGGCCGCCGCCGGCGTGGGCACGCTGGGCCTGGTGGATTTTGATGTCGTCGACGCCAGCAACCTGCAGCGCCAGATCGTCCACGGCACGTCCACCATCGGCCATCGCAAGGTTGATAGCGCGCGTGACCGGCTGCGCGATCTCAATCCGCACGTGCACGTGGAGACGTACGACACACCCTTCAAGGCCGCCAACGCCGAGGAGATCGCGCGCGACTACGACGTGATCGTGGACGGCACCGACAACTTCGGCACGCGCTATCTGACCAACGACGTCTCGGTGTTGCTGGGCAAGCCCAACGTGTACGGGAGCATCTTCCGGTTCGAGGGACAGGCGAGCGTGTTCGCCACCGAAAACGGGCCCTGCTACCGCTGCCTGTTCCCCACCCCGCCGCCGCCGGGCATGGTGCCGAGCTGCGCCGAGGGGGGCGTGCTGGGCGTGCTGCCGGGCCTGATTGGAACCATTCAGGCCACCGAGACCATCAAGTTGTTGCTCGGCATCGGCCAGACGCTGGCCGGCCGTCTGCTGCTGGTCAATACGTTGGACATGCAATTCCGCACCGTGCGGGTGCAGAAGGACCCGGCCTGCCCGGCCTGCGGCACGCGCACGATCACGCACCTGGAAGAGTACGAGGAGTACTGCGGCATTCCGGGAACCACCTCTCACACCACCGCCGAAGTGTCTACATCAACTGGCGACATCACGCCCACGGAACTGGCCGAGAAGATCAAGCGCGGCGACGACTTCGACCTCATCGACGTGCGCGAGGCGCAGGAACTGGCCATCGCGGCGATTCCCGGGGCGCGACTCATCCCGCTGGGCTCATTCGAAGCGGCGATTCCCACGCTCAACCCGGCGCGGGAGATCGTGGTGATCTGCCGGTCGGGCGCCCGCAGCGGCGCGGCAGTGCGGGCGCTGCAGGCGGAGGGATTCGCACGGGCGAGGAATCTGGTTGGTGGGATTCTCGCGTGGTCGGATGAGGTCGATCCGACCGTCATCAAGTATTGATGACGTGTAGGACGGTAGGCGCTACTCTACCGCGTGCGCCTCGGCCCGTTCCGCCTCCTCCTTGGTGCGGTGGACGGTGCCCTCGGGGTGCTGCGGTGGGGCGTAGAGCGTATAGAATTTGAGCGGCTTTGGCCCCGTATTCCGGATATTGTGCCGCGCGCCCGCGGGCACCACGATGGCCGAGTCGCTCTTGATGAGCGTCTCGTGTCCGTCGATCCACGCGATGCCCCGCCCCTCCTCCACACGGAAGAACTGATCCGTGATCGGATGGACCTCTTCGCCCAGCTCCTCGCCGGGCTGGAGGGACATGAGCACCAGCTGCAGATGGCGGCCGGTGTAGAGCACATGCCGGAAGTCGCGATTCGCCTCGGTCCGGTCTTCGATGTCCACGATGTACGCTGTCATGGTGTCCTCTGCATTTGGCGGTTACATGGCGGGGTGCATGCGGCCCCAGCTGCGCAGCCGGAAACTCAGCGAGACCAGCAGGATTCCAGAGATCAACGCGTAGACGCCAAGCCACAGCACCGCGGCGAGGGCGCCGGCGCCGGGCGCCACGAACATGACCACGCCGAACGCCACCGCGAGCGCGCCGGCGAGGACGAACATCCACTCGCCCGTGATCTCCTGGCGCAGCCGGATGGCCGCCACCATCTCGGCGAAGCCGGTGACTATGGCCCAAGCGCCGATCAGCATGAGCAATGCCATCGTGGTGATCCCAGGCATCACGAAGGTGAGGACGCCGGCGGCCATGGCCACCAATCCGCCGGCGAGCAACGCGCCCCAACGCGGCTGGCCGTGGCGGTTGGTGATGGCCGAGACGACCATGAAAACGCCATCCACGAAGGCGTAAGCACCGAACCAGAACACGAGTACCGCGATCGTGATCCCGGGATTGAAGAAGGTGAGCAGGCCGAACAGGATTGCCACCACGCCTCGCAGTGCCACCCACCCCCAATTGCGCGTCAGCATGCCTACCATGGTTTCCTCCTGGATGGACGGCCCTCGGCCGTCGCGGCTTCGTTGCCCTGAATTGGGAACGTAGGAGGAATCCGGAACGGCACCCATTGGCGGATCACAGCAATGCGGGTAGGGACTTTCCGGCGTGCTCGGTAGGGCGTTTTGCTCATCGGCGGCAGCGCCGTCTCCTGCCCTACCGTCCTACCGTCCTACCCTCATTCGCCAACAAACTCCGCCATCCCGACCGCATGCTCCACCCCGCGCAGGAAGTACACCAACGGCAGGCAGATCACGAACAGCGCCGCGATCAGCACGAAGACGTGGTTGTAGGCCAACACCGCCGCCTGCTGCATCACCGTGCCGTCGAGCAGCGCCAGCGCCTGTCTGGTGGCCGTGAAGGCGTCGGACCCCTTGGCGCGCATGCCGCCGATGACCATCTGCAACCACGACTGCGTGACGGGGTTGGTGACGGTGAGCTTCTGCACCAGGATGTCGTGGTAGCGCGAGGTGCCGCTGGTGAGCTGCGTGGCCGCGAGGGCCACGCCCACGCTGCCGAACACCTGGCGCACCACGTTGTACAGTCCGGCGGCTGCGGTCATGTTGGCGCGCTCCACGGTGGCGAGCGCCGCGGTGCTGAGGGCCACGAAGATCAGACCGAACCCGATGCCCTGCCAGAGCTGCGGCCAGAACAGGTCCCAGAACCCGACTGCGCTGGTGAGATGCGAGAGGGCGTAGAACGAGTACGCGCTCACCAAGAGTCCGGCGCCCACCAGCATGCGCGGGCCGACCTTGTTGTACGCGCGACCGGCCAAGGGCATCAATACGCCCATGGCCAATCCGCGTGGCAAGAGCACGAGTCCCGAGTCCATGGCGCTGTAGCCGAGCAGCCCCTGCAGGAAGATCGGGAGCAGGAACAGTGCGGCGTAGAGGCCGAGCCCGAGGATGCCGCCGATGGCGGTGGCCGACGTGAAGGCGCCGTTCTTGAACAGCCGGAGGTCCACGGCCGGGCCGTCGGTGGTGAGTTCGCGCCAGACGAAGAATGCGAGGCCGATCGCCGCGGTTACGGCGAGCCGGGTGATGAAGGTGGAGTCGAACCAGTTGTCCTTCTCGCCGTTCTCGAGCATCAGTTGCAGCGCGCCCAGCCCCACCATGAGCAGGCCGAGTCCCGTCCAGTCGATGCGGCCTTTGGCGCGCACGAGATATGACGGATCCTCGATGAAGCGGGCCACGAGGATCAGGTTGAGCGCGCCGATGGGAACGTTGATGAAGAACACCCAGGGCCAGGAGTACTGGTCGGTGATCCAGCCGCCGAGGGTGGGGCCGAAGGCGGGGGCGAGCACGACGCCCATGCCGTAGATGCCCATGGCGAGCCCCTGTTCCTCGGCGGGGAACGTCTCGCGAAGGATGGCCTGTGACACCGTGACCAGCACGCCGCCACCGATGCCCTGGATGACGCGCCAGACGACGATGGCGCCGAGCGTGGTGGAGACGCCGCAGGCCATGGAGGCGAGCGTGAAGGCGGCGACGCTGGCCATGTAGAAGTTCTTGCGGCCGAACCGCGAACTCAACATGCCGGTGATCGGCATGATGATGACGTTGGCCAGGATGTAGCCCGTGACGACCCAGGTGATCTCGTCCACCGTGGCGCCGAGCGTGCCGCGCATGTCGGGGAGCGCGACGTTGACGATGCTCGAATCGAGCACGGCCATGATGGTGCCGGTCATGACCGTGGCGGCGACTACCCATTTGTTGACGAGCGGCTTGTCAGGCATGCAGGCCGGGATTACGAGAGACCGCCATGATGCGCGGGTCAGCCTCCCCCGCGAGTCACGGCGATCCCGATGCTAGCGCCGAGCACGACCGCAAGCAAATGGCGGCGAGCGGTACCAGCCTGGCTCAGCGGTGGCTGATCGAGTAGACGTACGCCGCGACGGCGCAGACCTGCGGCGCGCTCAGCGACGCGCCACCCAGCGGAGGCATCGGCGCCGGGTGCTGCTTGGGCTTCGGGACTCCCGTGCGCACCAACTCGGCAATCGACGCATACGAGCCATCGATGTTGAGCCACGTCGCGTCGGTGAGGTTGGGTGCGAGCGCCGTGCCCTGCGCATTCGGGGCGTGGCAGGCAAAGCAGTTGCCCGTGCCGCTGAATACGGCGCGCCCGCGATCGGCCAGCGCCTTGTCAACCGGCGGACACTCGGGGGCCGCATCGGCGGTGGCAGCCTGGGCAATTGGTGCGGCGCTGGTGTCGGCGGTGGCCGCCGTGGCGGCGCTCATCATCGCGGGACTGGAACCCATGCCGCTCTCCATCACGCTGGGCCCCGACCGCGCGTCGCCTGAGGGCGTGCCCGCCCCGCCGGCCGCCGGACGCGAACAGCCGACGGCCGTCACGGCCATGGCGGCGAGGACAATGCTTACTGGTCGCATACGGATATCCCCCACGATGTGTACACCATTGTTCAGGCCGGCTTGCGCCGATTCCTGATCTCGGCCACCACGACACCTGCCGCCGCGAGGCCTCCGGCGATCAGTGCCGACTTGCCCGCGGCCGTGGCCACGGTCTTCACGCGCTTGGCCTGACGCTTGACCGCGCTCCGACCCACGGCGGCCATCACGTTGGTCTCGACCTTGTCATACGCCTTCCGGGCCGCGGACTTGCCGCGCGGCGTGAGCTTCTTGGCGATCTTGCCCATATCGTCCTCCTTCGAGTAGCCCCGGTATTCACGCTCGACACGCCGGCGGGATTACTCGTTGCCGGCGGTGGCGGGGCTCAATGGGAGTGTACACTGAATCTTCCGCGCGGTATATCCGGCGAATGAAGGAGCGCGCATGCCCCGGAAGGACTACGTCCGGCCGGCGCCCCGTTGGCCCAGCGATATATTCACCAGGATATCACGCTCGGAGTCGCCATGCACCGCCTGCTCGCGCTCGCCAGCTTCGCGTTCGTCATCGGGGTGTCCACACGCGCGTCCACCCCGGCGCCCATCCGGCCGGCGTCCACCGCGCAGGACAGCGCGGGGCCGATGCTCGTCATGAACGCGGCGTCGGTCACGCGGCCCCTGCGGGCGGTGCTCGACAGCTTCTCCGCCCACACCGGCCTCAAGTACGCGCTGGAACCCGGTGCGAGCCTCGAGATTGCGCGCCGCGTGACCGAACTCGGCCAGCACCCGGACGTGATCGTGCTCGCCGATCCCGAGGTGTTCCCGACGCTCCTCATGCCGCGATTCACGGCGTGGTATGCGCTGTTCGGCCGCAACCGCATGGTGCTCGCGTACACCGATCGCTCCGCCGGCGCCCGGGAGATCACGGCCGAGAACTGGCGTAGCGTGATTCTGCGGCCCGGCGTGGAGATCGGGCGCGCCGACCCGAATACCGATCCCTCGGGATATCGCACGCTGCTCACCTTCCAGCTTGCCGAGCGCTT
Source organism: Gemmatimonadaceae bacterium (assembly GCA_035533755.1). Classification (NCBI taxonomy): domain Bacteria; kingdom Pseudomonadati; phylum Gemmatimonadota; class Gemmatimonadia; order Gemmatimonadales; family Gemmatimonadaceae; species Gemmatimonadaceae bacterium. Next base: position 10,140 of record DATLTC010000036.1, on the reverse strand, counting down.
CTATAAGGAGCCGGGCCTGGCGCGGCGGCTGCTCGAGGCGGCATCGGAGCGCAACGTTCGGCCGCGCGAGGCGGAACAGGTGGCGCTGCTGCAGACGCACCAGCTGGACTACATCTGGACGTACGAGAACCTCGCCGAGAATGACGGATTGCGCTTCGTGAAGCTCCCCGACGCGATCGATCTGGGCAACCCGGCCGATTCGGCCAACTACGCGCTGGTGTCCACGCGCGTGGTGGGGAAGCATCCCGGCGATACGATCACCGTCCGCGGGGCCCCGATCCTGTTCGCCATATCCGCGGGCACGCACGCCCCGCACGCCATGGCGGCGCAGCGGTTCATCCGCTTTCTGCTCTCGCCGGCCGGCCAGGCCATCCTCCACGGGCAGCACTTCGACGCACTCCCGACCCCGATCTTCGTGGGCAAGGCGCCGAGCGGGTTCTGACCGGAGGCGGTCCTGAAATGCGATCAGCCCGGCTCCACCATGGAGCCGGGCTGATCCTTTCGCGCGAATGGTCGCGGAATTACGGCGTCTTGGTGCCTTCCATCCTGAGGTGCACCACCGAATCGGCCTTGGTGGTGACGTAGTGCGCCGTGTTGGTTCCCATGAACATGCCGTTCTCAAGGTGCAACACCCCCTGGGTGGAGACCTTGGTGCCCTTCCGGAGCATGCTCTCGTACGCGGGCGCGGTCATCGTGATGCTGTCGCCCATCGTCGCCACCTGGATCGCCATTGGCTTCCGGCCGGAGAACGTGATCGTCCACCCGGTGTCCGCGGCGGTAGCGTGCAGCGTGTACGTGAGCAGCACGCTGTCACCGGTGGCCGGCATGACCTTGAACGTCCAGTTGCCCGCAACGTCGGCGAGATTGATGGCGGCAGGCGCGGGTGGAGGCGGCGGGGGAGCGGATTGTGTGGCGGGCTTTTCCTTGGCGCATCCTGCGAGAAGGACTACGGCAACGGCGCAGGTGAGGGAACGCATATTCGCCTCCGGAGTGGGTGGACAGCCTGACGAACATACGGCTGGCCGGCGCTACCCGCAAACCGTCCGGCGGTGGGCCGCACGGGCGCCAGATCGGTGCGAAGCTCCGCAACTGCCGGGAGTCGGATTCGGCGGATCGACCGGATGAAAGCGGATACTGCAACTGCAAATGCATGGGGCTTCGGCAGCGGAGACGCCGAGACGAGCCCGGCGTGCCATCGTGAACTCGCCACCGCAGTCCCGAAGGCTCTTGCGGTATCGGTTGTGATCCGTTCACTCCGCCTCATCCGCGTCCAGGCAGTTGCTGAAGCGCGTGTTGCGCGGCCTCCCCTTCGTCGCGCGGTCAGCCCAGCGCTCTTGTCGGCGCCAGGCCTCGGTATGAGTCTTGGCGAATACTGCCCGCGGGCCTGGGGCACAGCCTCGCGCTGCGCCGGCGCTAGCGGTCGGCCCGGCGCAATGCCGCTTTGACTCGCGCGATGAACAGTCGGGGATCGAGCGGCTTGCGCACGTAGTCGTTGGCCCCCGCTTCCATCATCTCGACCTCGGTCTGCTTCTCGGTGGCGCCGGTGAGCACCAGCACCGGAAGCTCACTGGTCGGCACCGACGCGCGGAGCTTGCGCAACACCTCGTCACCCGACATCCGCGGCATGGCGAGGTCCAGCACGACCAACGCGATGTCGTGCTGCGCCTGGATCTGTTCGAGCGCTTCGATGCCGTCGGCCGCTTCGATCACGCGGAACCCATTGCCCTCGAGCAGCGCCGTGGCCACGCCGCGCGCCACGGCGTCGTCCTCGACCACGAGCACCAGCGGAGGACCGGCCGGCGCCACGGGGGCGGCGTCCGATTCCCCGAGTTCGCGGTCGATCTCCTCCAACGTGGTCTCGCCATTGCGCACCCGTTCCAGCGCCGCGTCGTGGAGCGGGCGCATGCCCGAGGCCACGGCGATTCGCTGCAACTGTGACGCAGTCGCCCCCTCGAGGATTCCCAATTCCAGAGCCGGGCTGGCGAGGAGAATCTCCAGGAGGGGGATCCGCCCATAGAAGCCCGTCTGCGCGCACCAGACACAGCCCACGGTCCGCACCACCGGCTCGGCGCCGTACCGCACGGCCAGGCTGGCTTCGATCTCGGTGAGCGGGCCGGCGATCGGCTGGACGCACTTGGGGCAGACCCGGCGCACGAGCCGCTGGGCCGTGGCGCCGCGGAAGGTGCTCGCGATCTCGCCGCGCTCCACGCCGAGGTCCGCGAACCGGCTGATGGCGCCGACGGCGTCGTTCGTGTGGAGCGACGCCAGCACGAGGTGTCCGGTGAGGCTCGCCTGCACGGCGATGGCCGCCGTCTCCTCGTCGCGGATCTCGCCGATGAAGATGACATCCGGGTCCTGGCGCAGAATGGAGCGCAGCGCGTTGGCGAACGTCACGTCCTGCTTGGGTGCCACCTGGATCTGGGTCAACCCCGGGAGTTCGTACTCGATGGGGTCCTCGACCGTCATGACGTTAAGTTCGCCGGCCGGCATCTCGCGCAGCGCGGCATAGAGCAGCGTCGTCTTGCCGGATCCGGTGGGGCCGGTGACGAGCACGATGCCGTCGCGGTGTCCGATGAGCGCGCGCAGCGGCGCCACTTCCGCGGTGGAGAGCGAGAGGTCCTCGATGCGCCGCGCGTTGCGGGGGTCCAGCAGCCGCACCACGGCTTTCTCGGACTCCCGGGTGGGGACGGTCGAGAGGCGCAGGTCGATCGGCTGGTCGTCCACGCGGATACGGGCCCGGCCGTCCTGGGGGCGGAGGCGGTCGGCGATGTCCATCTTGCCCATGATCTTGAGGCACGACACCACGCGGTTCAGGATCGGCATGGCAACGCGCGTGTAGGGTTGCAGCACGCCGTCCACGCGGAACCGCACGCGTCCGCCCTCGCCGGCCGGTTCGAGGTGTATGTCGCTGGCCCGGGCGCGCACGGCATCGCCGAGGATCATATTCGTCAACTTGACGATGGGGGCCGCCTCGGCCTCGCGCGCGATCACCGATTCCGGCTCGACCTCGTTCACGACACTCACCGCCGACGCCATCTCGACGCCGACCCGATCGAGCAGCCGCTCCACGGCGCGGTCGGGTGCGTACCGCGCATCGAGCGCCTCCAGGATCTGGCTCGGGGGCGCGACCTCGAACACCGTGGAGCGGCCGGTCGCGAAGTCGATCAGCTGCTCGGCCTCCATGTCGCCGGGATTCGCCACCGCCGCGACGAGTTCGCGATTGGTCTCACGCAGCGGAAAGATCAGCCGCGCCCGCGCCAGCTTCTCCGGAACGAGCGCCACGGCGTGCTGTTCCGCCGTCGCGAAGTTGGCTACCCGGAGGTGATAATGGGCCGCCACGCGCGCGGCGAGTTCGGCCTGCGTGATGCCGGCGGCTTTGGCCGCGAGGCGCCAGGCATCCACCAGCGACGCCTTTGGTTTGATCTCCGGGTCCTGGAATCCGCCCACCGGATCGGGGCGAAGGACGTCGAGCAGCCAATGGCCGCGGGGAGGGGCCTCAAGCATGCGACGGTTCTCCGTCGCGGCGCCCGCGCAAGTACGACACCACCGCATCGGTCAGGTGCTGCGACTCCGCGGACAGCGCCCGTGCGTCGTCGATGCGCCCCTCCTTGCCGGCCGCCTCGATGCTGAGCATGAGGGCGGCGATGGCGTGTGCGCCGATGGTGCCGGCCGCGGACTTGTACGCATGCGCCGCATTCCGGATCTCCGCCGCATCGCGGGACTCGAATGCCGCCAGAAGCGCCGCCTGTCGTTTGGGAGCGTCGGCAGCGAAGGTATCGAGAATCCTCTCGACCGCGCCTTCGGCGCCCGCCTCCCGCATCGAGGTCCGGAACTGCTCCACGTCCACGGGCGGCGGGTTGTCGGTCGGGACGACGGATGTTGCGACGTGTGTCACGGTTCCTCCGGTGCGCTCGGGCGGCTGCCCTGGCGCCGTGGGTGGTGGACCCCATCGTTCGACGACCGCGAACAGGTCGTGCGACTTGAACGGTTTGGCGAGGTACTCGCTCATGCCGGCCGCGAGGCATCGGTCTCGCTCGCCGGCCAACGCGTCGGCGGTGAGCGCGATGATGGGGAGGTCGTGGAAGCCCGGGAGTTTACGGATCGCGGCCGTGGCGGCCAGCCCATCCATCTCCGGCATGTGGATGTCCATCAGCACGACGTCGAACTTGCCGCTCTCCACCGCGGCCACGGCGTTGAGGCCGTTGTCCACGACCGTGATGTCGTGGCCGCGTTTGCGCAACATCTCAGCGGCGACTTCCTGATTGACCACGTTGTCCTCGGCCAGCAGGATACGAAGACGTGCTCTGGCTTCGGTCATGACGTGGCGCGTCACCACCGCGCCCGCCGTTCCGTTGCCGGCGAGGATCATCCCCACCGCCTCGACCAGTTCGCTGCGCGATACCGGCTTGACGAGATAGCCCTCGATGCCCAGCGCGCGACACCTTGCGGCGTCGCCCTTGTCGCCGGCCGACGTGAGCATCAGCAGATGCGTGGGCGCCAACCCCGGATGCCGGCGAATGTCCGCGGCGAGGGTCCATCCGTCGTGGTCGGGCATCTGCGAATCGAGGAGCGCCACCGGGAAGGGGCGCCCGTCGGCCAGCGCGCGTTCGAGCACCACCAGGGCGGTCGCCGCGTTGGCGGCCTCGTCGATCGTCGCTCCGGCCGGCGCCAGGATCTCGCGCACGATGCGCCGGTTGGTGTCGTTGTCGTCCACCACGAGCACGCGCGAGCCGGCCAACCGGACCGGCGCGGCCACCGTGTACGGCGCCGGCCCGGTCTCGACCGGCAATGGGACGGTGAAGCTGAATTCACTGCCACGACCCACGTGGCTCGTGACCGTGATGTCGCCACCCATGAGCCGCACGAGGCGCTTGGCGATCGTCAGCCCCAGCCCCGTGCCGCCGTAGCGGCGCGTGGTGGACGCATCGAGCTGGCTGAACTCCTTGAAGATGGTGTCGAGCTTGTCCGCCGGAATGCCGATGCCCGTGTCGCGGACCGCGAACCGCACCATGGCCCCCGTGGCGTTCATGCCCGAAACGCGCGCCGTCACCTCGACCTCGCCCTTGGGCGTGAACTTGACGGCATTGCCGATCAGGTTGGTGAGCACCTGGCGCAGCCGAGTTGGATCGCCGCGCAGGTAGCGGGGCACGTCCGGCGCGACGTCCACCAGCAACTCGAGCTGTCGCTCGAGCGCGGACACCGCGAACAGGCTGGCGGTGGCGTGCACGAGCGTCGGGAGATCGAACACGATCTCCTCGAGTTCGATGTGGGACGCTTCGATCTTCGACAGGTCGAGAATGTCGTTGAGCAGCGTAAGCAACACCTCACCCGAGTCGCTCACCATCTGGAGGTGCCGGCGCTGGTCGGTCGTGACGTCGGTGTCGAGGAGCAGTTCGGTGAGCCCGAGAATCGCGTTCATCGGCGTGCGGATCTCGTGACTCATGTTCGCCAGGAAGTCGCTCTTGGCCTGGGTCGCCGATTCCGCGACCCGCCTGGCCGCGCTCAACTCGATCATCAGCGCCTGCTGGCGCTCCTCGATGGCCTTGCGATCGGTGACGTCGCGCGAATTGACCACGATCGTCACGGTGCCATGCCCGTCGATCAGCGCCTGCCCCATGGACTCCAGCGTCCGCCACTGGCCCTCCCGGTGGCGGAAGCGGTAGTCGGCCCCATGGATGGTGCCGGGCGACATGAGCCCCGCGCGCATGACGTTCGCCACGACGGCCACGTCGGCCGGATGAACGAAGTCGAACGCATTCTTGCCGATCAGATCGCCCGGGTCGTAGCCCAGCAACCGGTGCGCGGACGGGCTGATGTAGGCGATCACGCCTTCGGCATCGACGACGGTCACGAGGTCCGTCGAATTCTCGATCAGAGAGCGATGCCAGCGTTCGCTCTCCGCCAGTGCCTGCTCCGCGTCGTGCCGGTCGGTGACGTCGAGGGTTGTGCCCGCCATGCGCAGCGGCTGGCCCTCGGGCGTGAATTCCACGCTGTACCGGCTGACCACGTAGCGCACGTTCCCATCGGCACGGACGAGGCGGAATTCGGAATCGAAGGAGGTCCGCCTCGCTGCGATCCCATCCTGGATCGAGCGATTCACCAGCGCCCGATCGTCGGGATGCACGAGGTCCGTGAACGACTGCACCGTGACCGGCGATCTCAGCGGAACCCCGGAGATCCTGTACAGCTCGTCGGACCAGGTGACGTGGTTGGTCGGGATCACCCACTCCCAACTCCCGGCGTGGGCGAGGGCCTGCGCTTCGGCCAGTTGGCGTTCGCGATCGCTGCCCGCGGCCACGGCCACGTCGCGTTCCGGCTCACGGGCCTGGACCAGAAGCGCCATCCGACCGCCGAGCGCGATCGTTTCCACGCTCAACTGCACCTGGAAGATGCTCCCGTCCTTCCGCCGGTGATGCCAGTATCCGGCGCCAACGGGCGGCGCCGAACCATGAGCGCGCACCGAGGGGGCGAACACTCCCGCCGCATCGGGGAGTCGCAATTGGTCGATCGACATCGCCAGGAACTCGTCATCCGAGTACCCGTACTTGCGTGACGCGGCGTCGTTGGTGCGCAGGAAGCGCCCCGTGGCGGCGTCGCAGACCCACGCGGCAACGGGGCTCGCGCGGAACAGCGCCTCGTACCGCGCCTCTCGCCGCGCTCGCTCCGTCTGGTCGCGTACCGTACCCAGGAGCACTTCGGTCCCGCCCATCACCGCCGGCGTGCAGCGGATCTCGGCCGGGAACACGGTGCCATCTTGGCGCCTGGCGCGCGCATCGACGTGGTGGTCGGCCGTTTCGCAGAACCGGGCCGCGTCCTCGCCGGGCTCCGGCGCGGCGTCCGGCGATCGCATCCCGGAGGGCACGAGCAACGTGATCGACTGGCCGAGCAGCGCGTCACGCGAGTAGCCGAACAGGGCGACGGTTTCGTCGGTGACGGCGAGGATCGCGGCGCTGGCGCGGTCCACGACGATCACCGCATCGGGGGCGGCATCGTGAACCGCGTCCGGCACCGCGCTGCCGGGCTGGGCGAGCAATGCATCCGGTGGCTCATTCACCATCGGGCCCTGGGCCAGAGTGTCCGTCATGCTGACGGCACCCGACACACCACTGGCTTCGTCGCCGCGGCCTTGTCACGGGACGGAATCACATTGCGAGACACGTGCGTTCGTCGCTTTGAGTAGCCCCCGCCACATGCTCGCCGAACGCCCCCGGGGGGAGGGTGGCGGAATGCTTTCTTCTAATGAAGTGTGGACCCTCGCGGCAGAATGCGAAGTCAGGGAAACTGCCGCCCGTGTCGGGGAAATCACGAACGCTCGTTTCGCTGCCGATGCCAGAACGGGAGGGAGCGGACGCACATCGCCCGGGCGCTACGCGCCGAGCACGTCGCGCAGCGCGCGTCGCAGTTGTGCAGCCGTGAACGGCTTGTTCAGGAGTACGATCCCGGGCTCCAACACGCGACGATGCGAGAGCGCCTCGTCGGTGTATCCGGACATGTAGACCACCCGCATGTCCGGCGTTCGTTTGAGCAATTCGACGACCAGCTCAGGGCCGCTGGCTCCCGGCATCACGACATCGGTAACGAGAACGCCAATTTCCGGATGCGCCGCCGCGATTTGCAGCGCCTCGGCCGCGCTGGAGGCCGTCAGCACGACGTACCCCGCGTGTTCGAGCATCCGTCGCGTCAGGGTGCGGAGACCTTCCGCGTCGTCCACCACGAGGGCGGTGCAAGGGGCAGACGGCCGCCGAGGAGCGCCCGGCGCGGCTTCGGCAACGGGCGCTTCGGCGTCGGCCGGCGGGAGGTACACCGTGAACGATGAACCCAGACCGACCTCACTGTGGACGTCGATGCTCCCGCCATTCTGCTGCACGATCCCATGGACGGTGGCGAGGCCGAGTCCGGTGCCCTTGCCGACCGCCTTGGTGGTGAAGAACGGCTCGAACAGATGCGCTTGAACTTCCGGCGTCATCCCGGTGCCGCTGTCGATCACGGTGAGCGCCACGTACGTGCCACGCGCCAGGGCGACGTGCGCCGCCGCATACGTGTCGTCGAGGTCCACCCGGTCGGTCGCGATCGTCAAGCGGCCGCCGCCCGGCATCGCGTCCCGCGCGTTCACGGCGAGGTTCATGACGACCTGCTCCATCTGTCCGCGATCAGCGTTCACGCGCACCGGCCGGTCGCTGAGGCGCAGGACGACCTCGATGTCCTCGCCGATGAGGCGTTCGAGCATCGACTGCATCTCCCCAACCACGACGTTCAGATCGAGCACGCTGCGCGCGACGGGTTCCTGGCGGCTGAACGCGAGGAGCTGGCGGGTGAGCGACGCGGCCATCACGCCGGCCTTCTGGATCTCGGCCACGTCCGAGCGGTGTGGATCGCCCGGCCCCAGATCGGCCAGCAGCAACTCGCTGTATCCGAGAATGGAGGTCAGCAGATTGTTGAAGTCATGCGCCACGCCCCCGGCCAGGCGTCCCACGGCTTCCATCTTCTGCGCCTGCTGGAATTGGATTTCCAGCACATGGAGGTCCGTGACATCGAGGGAGATCCCGACGGCCCGCGCCGGATGGCCGTGCCCGTCAAGAATGATCCTGCCCATCCCGCGCAGCCAGCGCACCGTGCCGTCGGGACGCACGATCCGGTGAACGACGGAGAGTTCGCCGCCAGCCGCATCGGTGCGCTGCCGGGCCTCGAGCACGATCGCGCGGTCGTCCGGGTGGACGAGTTCGACGAACGCCTCCCACGTTCCGCCGAACGCCTCCCGTTCGACCCCGAGTTGCGTGAACATCTCGTCGGAGCAGAGGAATGCGCCGGTGCTCAGATTCAGTTCCCAGACGCCGACGTTGGCGACTTGCAAGGCGAAGCGGATCCGCTCCTCGGCGATGCGCCGGGCGTCGGCTTCCCGGTGGCGGTCGATGCCGCCGGCGATGCGATCGGCCAGAAATGCCAACGTGTTCACCACGGGCGCGGACAGCGGCTGTTGGCTGAACAGCGCCAGGACGCCGACCACCCGACCGTCCGCGATCAGGGGTTGGGCGGCGAACGCCGCCAGCGCGTGGCGCGCCACCCAGGGTTGGTCGCCCACTCGGGGATCGCCGACGGCGGCGTCGGTCACATAGGGGGTACGCTCCTCCACGATGCGCCCGATTCCCGACTGCCCGACCGGGACCCGGCAACGCGCGCCATCCGCCTCCTTCGCGAGCCCCGCGCAGGCCTGGAGTTCGAGCACCCCGGCGGCGGCGTCCAGAGTCCAGATGCGGGCCGCGCCGGCGGAGAGATGCTCGACGATCGCGTCGGCGCACTGCTGCAGCGCGGCGACGAGCGACTCGTTCGAGCGCAGCGCGACCTCGACCGCGCCCCGCAGCATGAGCAACTGGGCGCGGGCCCGGGTTTCCGCATCGGCGCGTTTGCGGTCGGTGATGTCCTGCTTGACGGCAATGAAATGCCTGATCTCTCCCGCCGCATCGCGCACCGGCGTGATGACCTGCTCCTCGGTGTATACGGTACCGTCCTTGCGGCGATTGATGAGCTCGCCGCGCCAGACCCGTCCGGCCACGATCGTCTCCCACAATCGCTGGTAGAAGGCAGGATCCTGGCGCCCTGACTTGACCAGGTCTCGCGGATTCCGTCCCAGGGCTTCGTCGGCGCTGTAGCCGGTGAGTGTGGAGAACGCCGGGTTGACCCACTCGATCAGGCCATCGCGGTCCGTGATGACGATCGCGTTGGCCGCGGCCTCCAGCGCCATGTTCTGCAGGCGTACCTTCTCCTCGACCCGCTTGCGGTCGGAGATGTCGCGGACGTTGCACTGGATGACCTTCTCCCGATCGACCTGGTACGCGGTGCGCACGAACTCGACCGCGATCGTCTGCCCGGCCGCGGTTTCGAGCGGGAGCCCGTCATAGCGGACGCACGCGTTCTCCTGCCAGTCCTTGAACGCGATCGGGCTGGGAAGGACATTCCGGAATGCACCGACATCCCAGAGCTTCCTGCCCACCAGGTCCTGTGGCGGATAACCGAGCAGGTTGGCCAGGAACGGATTGACCGCGACGATTTCCCCGCTCCCGGCATCGAGAATCAGGATCCCATCCTGAGCGGCTTCGAACAGGCGCCGATATCTGGTTTCGGACGCCTGCAGGGACTCGCGCA
>DATLTC010000035.1 GCA_035533755.1 Gemmatimonadaceae bacterium | reverse complement strand
CCACCTTCGCGGCGCTCGGGCGCGGGCGCGGATTCGGCGGGGGTGGGGGCGGCCGCGGCGGCCCCAGCGACACCGCGTTCTACAACAATCCCGGCGCCCTGCTCACGCAGCGCGGCACGCTGGGCGGCGACGTGGCGATGGTGTCGCCGGACGGCGGCGTGTATCTGCAGGGCGTGCAGTATTTCCGGGACTACCTGCAGCAGGCGCCGCGCGCGTTCGTGGACCGGTATCCGATCGCGGGCGGCGACAGGACGCGCGTGTTCGAAGGGCCGGCCGACGCGTGGGAGACCGTGGTGGCGCCGCTGGACGACGACTTCTCGCGCGCCGTGGTGACGCGCGAGACGCGCACGCAGGTGCAGGACGCGTACCTGTGGACGCGCGCGGGCGGGCCGCTGGTCAAGCTCACCGCCAACACCGACTACGCGCCGGAGTTCACGAGCGCCGTGCGCAAGCGGATCGAGGTGACGCGCGCCGACGGGTTCAAATTCGTGGTGAACCTCACGCTGCCCGCCGACTACAAGGCGGGCACGCGGCTGCCCGGGATGTTCTGGTTCTATCCGTACGAGTACACCACCCAGGCCGAGTACGACCACACGCTGCGGTCGGAGAACGTCAACCTGTTTCCGGCGCAGGGGCCGCGCACGATCGAGTATCTGACCACGCAGGGCTACGCGGTGGCGGACTTCGATCCGCCCATCGTGGGGCCGGCCGGACGGATGAACGACAACTACGTCTCCGATCTGGTGATGGATCTGTCGGCGGTGATCGACCAGCTGGACAGGGACGGGTACATCGACCGCGCGCGGCTGGGCATCGGCGGGCACAGCTACGGCGCGTTCAGCACGATGAACGCGCTGGCGCACACGCCGTTCTTCAAGGCGGGGATCGCCGGCGACGGGATGTACAACCGGTCGCTCACGCCGAACGACTTCCAGAACGAGCGGCGGAGCTTCTGGGAGGCGCAGAAGACGTACGAGGAGATGTCGCCGTTCTTCTACGCCGACAAGATCCAGGGCGCGGTGCTGATGTACCACTCCCTGGAAGATCAGAACGTGGGCACCGACCCGATCAGTTCGATCCGCATGATGCAGGCGATGCGCGCGCTGGGCAAGACGGCCGCGCTGTACATGTATCCCTACGAGGATCACGGGCCGGCGACGAGCGAGTCCGATCTGGACCAGTGGGCGCGGTGGACGGCGTGGCTGGACATGTACGTGAAGCACGCCGGCGAATGGAAGGCGGGCGCCGACGACAAGATCTCGGCGGCGACGGCGCTGCCGGACCCGCGGTAGCGGAGGCCGGCGGTCAGCCTTCGGAAGGGCGCAGGGCGCGGAGCTGTTCGAAGCCCGCCGGCGGGAGCAGCCCGTCGGCGATCGCGGCGATCTCCTCGGCGTCGCGCCAGGCGTCGGCCAGGAGCCGCAGCTCGCCTTCGAGCGCGCGGCGCTCCGACTCCTCGTGCATGGCCATCTCGAGCGCCAGGGCCTCGACGGGCGCGAGGTGCAGGGCGCCGAGGTGCCGCATGCCGTTGAGCACCGACATCACGCGTCCCTCGCGCCATTCCACCGCGCGCGAGGCGGTGCGGAGAAAGCTGGATGCGTCGCCGGCGGCCTCGATGCGCGAGACGGCGCGGTGCACGCCGGCCGCGGAGGCGCCGAAGCGATTGGCGCCCACGAGGAGCACGCGGGCCATGTGGAGCGCCTCGGCCCCGTCGCAGTAGGCCCACCCGCCGTCGTGCGGGAGCCGGAGCGTGGGGTGCTCGCCCACCATGTGGAATTCGGCGTCGCGCACGTGGCGCGCGCGCACCGTGAGTACCCGCCGGCCGCGCTTGAACCGCGCGATCACGCGGTCGTACCGCAGGTAGTCCCGGGCGGCGAGCGCGGCCACCACGGGGGGGACCCCCATGGCCGACGTGATGCCGGGCACGGCGACGATCGAGATGGCGCCGGCGGCGAGCGCGGGCGCGAGCAGCGGGCCGGCCACGATGCCGGTGAGCACGGCGGCGGCCGCGGCGGAGCCGACCACGATGGCGGTGTTCAGCCGCCGGTGGGCGAAGCGCGTGCCGTAGCGCCAGGCGGCGAACTCGGGACGCAGCGGCTGGCCGATGCGGACGAGCTGCGTGCCGTCGGGCAGGCGCGCGAGGCCGATGTTGTCGGTGGTCACGCGCAGGCGCGTGCGGCGGAACACCCGCTCGGCGTCCTCGATGGCTTCCCACCGCTCGTCGAGCGGCGAGAGGTTCCAGCGGGCGCAGCTGCCGCAGATCACCCAGAGGCGGCCCTGGGCGGCGTCGAACGCGAGCCGGCGGCCCACCGGGAAGTGCTCGATGGCCTCGTTGGCGCCGAGCGCCGCGTGGCAGAAGATGCAGGTGGAATACATTCGAAGCCCAGGGAACCGTTCGCCTGCCGGAGGTTAGGGAGGTACGGTGGAGGGCGACCGCACTGCACGACCGCTGTTCCTCCGCCTACAATACGCCATCCGCCCGGTTCCGCCAGACCGCCATCATTAGAGATACATGACAATCGCCGCCGCCTTCGCGTTCGTCCTGGCCTTCCAGCAGGGGGCCAACACCACGCCGCCGTCGGGAGACACCACCGGCTACTGGCAGCAGCACGTGCACTACACGATCACCGCCACGCTGGACGAGCCCCGGCAGGTGGTGCACGGCGTGGCCGATCTCGTCTACGTGAACCACTCGCCCGACACGCTGCGCGAGATGTACGTGCAGCAGTACCTGAACGCGTTCCGGCCGGGCTCCCGGTGGAGCGCGGTGGACGCGCGCGAGGGGCGG
>DATLTC010000034.1 GCA_035533755.1 Gemmatimonadaceae bacterium | reverse complement strand
CGCGATCGAAGCGCGGTTGCGGCAGGGCCACTCGGTGCTGTTCTTTGCCGAGGGCGGGTTCTCCGGGGCGCGCGGCCTGCGCCCCTTCCGGCTCGGCGCCTTCACCGCCGCCGTCGCCGTCGGGGCCCCGGTGGTGCCCATCGCGCTGCGCGGTACGCGCCGCGTGCTCCCGGCCGATGCCAAGCTCCCGCACCCGGCGCGCATCGAGGTGTGGATCGGCGATCCGCTGCGCGCCGCCGGCACCGGCCTGGCGGCCGCCGTGGACCTTCGCGACCGCGCCGCCGACGCCATCGCCGAGCATTGCGGCGAACCGCGGATCATCGCCGGCTGATCGTGGGCCGAGCCAGGATTTCGCTGCGGCCGGCACGCGTCTTCCGGCCGGCCGTTGGAGCGCCAGCGCCAACCCATTAGACTGGCCCGACATGGGATCAGGTACCGTCGCCGCCGACACGCCGCTCGTCGCCGCCATCCGGCGGCGCCGCACCTTCGCGATCATCAGCCATCCGGACGCCGGCAAGACCACGCTCACGGAGAAGCTGCTGCTCTACGGCGGCGCCATCCACCTGGCCGGCTCGGTCAAGGCCCGCCGCGCCGACCGCCACGCCACCTCCGACTGGATGCAGATGGAGCAGGAGCGCGGCATTTCGGTCACGTCGAGCGTCATGCAGTTCGAGTACGACGGATACGTCATCAATCTGCTCGACACGCCCGGCCACGAGGACTTCTCCGAGGACACCTACCGCACGCTCGTCGCGGCCGACAGCGCCGTCATGCTCCTCGACAACCGCAAGGGCGTCGAGGAGCGCACGCGCCAGCTGTTCGCCGTGTGCAAGCGCCGCCGCACGCCCATCTTCACCTTCGTCAACAAGTGCGACCGGTTGGGCGAGGATCCGCTCAAGCTGATCAGCGACGTCGAGGCGGATCTGGGCATCAAGTGCCACCCGATCACCTGGCCCATCTTCAGCGCCGGCGACATCGCGGCGGGCTTCGTCGGCGTCTACGACCGGCGCCTCCAGCAGATCCACCTGTTCGAGAAGGACGAGCACCGGGGCGCCCGGCCGCCGGTGGCGCACGTGGGAAGCCTGGACGGTGCCCTGGTGCGCGAACTGCTCGGGGCCACCACGCACGAGCGCCTCGTGCACGACATCGCGCTGCTCGACGAGGCCGGCCACCCGTTCGACGAGCAGCAGGTGCTCGACGGCGAGCTCTCGCCCGTGTTCTTCGGCAGCGCTCTCAACAACTTCGGCGTCGAGCCCTTCCTGCGCGAGTTCCTCGAGCTGGCCCCGCCGCCCTCGGCGCGGGCGTCCACCGGGGGCGTCATCGAGCCGGACCAGCGCGCGTTCACCGGCTTCGTGTTCAAGATTCAGGCGAACATGGACCCCAAGCACCGTGACCGCGTGGCGTTCGTGCGCGTGGTCTCCGGACACTTCGAGGCGGGGATGCAGGTGATCCATGAGCGCACCGGCAAGCCCATGCGCCTGGCCGCGCCGCAGACCTTCATGGCCCGCGAGCGCACCGCCGTCGAGGAGGCCTGGCCCGGCGACATCGTGGGCGTCATGGACCGCCGCGCGCTGCGCATCGGCGACACCCTGTCCTCGGACGGCGGCGTGAAGTTCGCCGACATCCCGAGGTTCGCGCCCGAGCATTTCGCGCGCGTCGTCCTGGCCGATCCCATGCGCCGCAAGCAACTCGACGCCGGCCTGCGCCAGCTCACCGAGGAGGGGGCCGCGCAGGTATTCTTCACCTCCGGCACCGACACCACGAGCCCCACGCCCATCGTCGGCGCGGTGGGCCAACTCCAGTTCGACGTGATGATGCACCGGCTGGCGCACGAGTACGGGGTGGTCGCGCGACTCGAGAAGATCTCCGCCCGCTACCCGCGCTGGATCACCGGGTCGGCCGAGGCCATCGCCCGCGCGGCCCGCGACTCCGGCCGCATGTTGCTGTTCGACGCCAAGGGACAGCCCCTGCTGCTGTTCGAGAACGAGTGGCCCATGCGCTGGGCCCTGGAACACGAGAAGGACGTCGTCTTCCACGACCTCGCGCCCTGATCGGGCGCCGCCGGTCTCACGCGCGATGTTGGCGACGCGCGAGGCCGGTGGCCAGACGCTCCCCGCGCATCACTACAGGACCTTCCGCCCCTGGATCACGCGCACCACGATCACGATGATCGCGACGACCAGCAGAATATTGATCAGTCCGCCCATCGTGTACGACGTGACCAGCCCGAGCAGCCAGAGCACGATCAGGATGATTGCCAGGGTCATCAACATGTTCGCTTCCTCCGCGCCGCAAGGCGCTGGTGGCTGCGGCGGTGCGCCGGTGGCGCACCGCCGCTATGAGTTTCTTCCCCGACCGCCCGCCGATCCGTGCTTCTCGAGCACGAGGTTGGCCACGATCTGTTTGAGCTTCTGATTTTCTTCTCTGAGCGCCCGCACATCGCGCGACTCGTTCGCCGCCGCGCCTTCGAATTTCCTGCGCCAGCGATAGAACGTGGTCTGTGTGACGCCCAGCTTCCGACAGACCTGCACGGCGGGCGTTCCCGCCCTGACCTGTCGCAGCGCCTGCACGATCTGCTCGTCCGTGAACTTGCTTGGTCGCATCCGTCGGTCCTCCATCTCCGTCCGCGCTGCAAGTTCGGAAACCGGCCGGGCGCGAGCGTCCGCGCCCGGCAGATCTCCGCTGAACCGATGTTCAGCCCGCATCTCAGCGCTACGGCTTGATGACATCAGGCGCGATCAGCAGCCGGAAGATCGCCCGGCGATTCGGCGCCTGCCCGGCGATGCCCGGTGCCGTCGTGATCGGGTTGCTCTCCCCCTTGGATTCGATGATGATGCGGTTGGCGTCGATGCCCTTGCTCACGATATAGGCCTTGGCGGCCTTCGCCCGCCGCTCGCCGAGCGCCATGTTGTACGTATCGGTGCCGATGACGTCCGTGTGCCCCACGATGACGACCGTCATCTCGGGGTTGGCGCGGAACACCTCGACCTTCTCGTCGAGCAGCGCCTTGGCGGAATCGGTGAGCACCGACTTGTCGAACGCGAAGTGGACCACGGCCTGCATCGTGGCCAGGGTCGCGGCCGACGTGACCGCGGGCTGGATCACGGGTGCGTTGGCGAGCGAATCACGCAGTGCCTGCAGCGCCGCATCGCGATCGCGCAGCCGGCGAATCTCCGCCGCGCTCACCGAATCGTCATGCTGCACCACGGTCACCGTGGGGCCCGTCACCGTCACGGTGCGGATCTCGTGGAATGGGTTCCGGTACAGGCTCAGCCCCACGCGCACGCTCTGGTACGACTTCCAGTCCTGATTGGCCAGCCAGTCCCACACGCCGTCGATCCGCAACGCGGCGTTGTCGTTGAGCGCGAACTTGAAGCCGGCCAGCGCGTCCACGCCGTAGCTGTGCATGAAGTTGGTCTCGGTGGAGACCCCGGCGCCCGCCCCGAGCAGGAACGACACGCCGCCCGACTTGAACGGCACCGCCACCAGTCGCCCCGACAGCAGGCCGACGTTCACATCATTGAGGCCGTTCGGACGCGTGG
>DATLTC010000033.1 GCA_035533755.1 Gemmatimonadaceae bacterium | reverse complement strand
TCGCGCCGCAGCCGTTCGGCCAGCGACTCGCCGTGCACGTACTGCATGACGATGTACACCAGGTCGTCCTGCTCGCCGAACGTGTACACCGGCACGATGCCCGGGTAGCTCAGCCGCGCCGTGAGCCGCGCTTCGCGCCGGAACCGTTCGCGGTGATCGTCCGAGTGCACGTACTCGTGGCGCAGCACCTTGATCGCCACCGTGCGATGCAGCGCCACGTCGCGCGCCAGGAACACCACCCCCATCCCGCCGCGTCCCAGCTCGCGCACCACCTGATACTGGCCGCGCACGCACGCTTCCAACTCCCGCCGCTCCAGCTGCGCGTCGGCGTCGTTCAGAAGTTCCGGGTGTGCGGTCAGTTGCGGCGTCATGAGTGATCGTGGTTGTTCACATGAGACACCGCGGCGCCCTGCTTGGTTTGCCCGCCCCCCCCCCACGCCGCCGCGCGCGCTCTGTATTGGTAGTACGTGGAGCGCCCGTGTTTGGTTGCACGGGGGCTCCCATCGATCGTGTCGGGTAGTTGTCGGGCGGCCGCTTCGGGCCCGGCGCCGATCCGGGCCAGCGATCAGCGACGCGCGAAACCCAGCGCCACCCAGTCCACGTCCACGCCGTAGCCGCCAGGCTTGATGGCCGTGCCGTCCGGCCGGCGCGGCATTCGCATGCGGGTGGCTATCCGGTTTTTTAGTGACTACTCATCGCGCCGCCGGCACCACCGCCACCGGATGCCCGCGCACCACCTGCAGCGTCAGGATCGCCGGCCGCAGCCCGCCGGCGGTCGCCGTCACGCGCAGCGCGCCGGTCTCGTCCGAGCGCACGATGGCCAATCCGCGACCGTTGAACGCCTGGCGCTGGTCCGACTGATACGGCGCATGGTCCTCGAGATCGGCGTTGTCCAGCGCCACGAGGCGCCCGCCGGTCACCGTCACGTGCACCAGATTGCCGGCCGTGGGCACGACGACGCCCGCGGAGTCCACCACCTCGAAGGTGACGAGCCCCACGTCCCGCGGATCGGCGGCGATGGTGTCGCGGTCCGCGGACAGGCGGATGGCCACCGGCGGCCCCGCGGTGCGCACCTCGGCGTGGCAGGCCACCTTGCCGTCGCGCGTGCCCACCGCCGTGAGCACACCGGGTTCGTACGGCACGTCCCAGCTCAGGTGCAGGTCGTTGGTGGTGGCGTTCACCTTGGGCGTGGCGTACGAGTTCCACCCGCCCGACGTGCCCTGTGCGGGAAACTCGAGGCTCTTCGTGCCCATCGAGCGGCCGTTCAGGAACAGCTCCACGCTCGTGCAGTTGGTGTACGCCAGCACGGGAATGATCTGGCCCTCGCGGCCCGGCCAGTTCCAGTGCGGAAAGAGATGCAGCACCGGCGCGTGGGTCCACCAACTCTGGTAGAAGTAGTACGAATCCTTGGGACGTCCGATGATGTCGAGCGCGCCCGACGGGAATCCCTTGCTGGGCCACATCGCCTCGCCTAGGTAGTCGATCCCGGTCCACATGAAGTCGCCGGAGAAGTAGTCGTGCGTCGTGATCCACGCCAGCAGCCGCTCGCCGCGGATCATCCCCGCGGTGTAGTTCGGCTCGACCTTGGTGCTGTCGGGCCCCAGCGAATACCGGTCGCCGAATGCGTTCTCCACCGGCGCGCTCTCCGTGCCCACCATCTTCCAGTCGGGGTGGGCGTGCCGGTCTTCTTCGGCGAACAGCTCGCGCCGTTCGTGCCACCGGTCCACGTAGTTGTAGCCCACCACGTCTTCGCTGTTGAGAAACGCCGTCAGCGCGGGATGCCCGTCGGCGGCGATCTGGTCGTTGCCGGTGGTGACCGGCCGCGTGGGATCCTCGGCATGGAACAGTCCCACGAGGTGGCGCAGGATGGTCACGCCCTCGGGCGTGCTCTGCTCGCCGATCTCGTTGCCGGCGCTCCACAGGATGACGGACGGATGGTTGCGGTCGCGGTGCACGTAGTCCGAGACGTCGCGGTCGGCCCAGGTGGCGAAGTGCAGATGGTAGCCGTACGGCACCTTGCCGTAGGTCCACTCGTCGAACGCCTCGTCCATGACCAGGAAGCCCATGCGGTCGCACAGGTCCAGGAATTCGGGCGCCGGCGGATTGTGCGACGTGCGAATGGCGTTCACGCCCATGGCCTTGAGCTTGGCCAGCTCCGACTGCCAGATCCGCTCCGGCACCGCCGCGCCCACGGCGCCGGCGCTCTCGTGCAGGTTCACGCCGTGCAGCTTGACCGGCTGGCCGTTGAGCAGGAAGCCGCGATCCTGGTCGAACGCGATGGTGCGGATCCCGAACGGGGTCTCGGTGGTGTCCACCGCCTGCGCGCCCTCGAGCACGGTGGAGCGCAGCGAGTACATCGTGGGGTCGTCCACCGACCAGCGGTGCGGATCGGTGACGATCAGCCGCTGCACGAACGCGGCGTGCTCGCTGGCGTCCAGCGAGAACGCGGTGTCGGCGTGCGCCACTTCGTGCCCCGACGCGTCCACGATCACCGTGCGCAGCGTGCCGTGCCGCGGCGCGCTCTGATCGTTGTCCACCCGCGTGCGCGCGAGCACCATGGCGCGCGCCGAATCCACGAACGGCGTGGTCACGTACACGCCCCAGTGCGCCACGTGCACCGGGTTCACGAGCGTGAGCCAGGTGTGGCGGTAGATGCCGCTGCCCGTGTACCACCGCGAATTGGGCTGCTGCGAGTTGTCCACGCGCACCGCCACCACGTTGATGCCCGGTACGAGGTGCTTCGTGATGTCGTACGACAGGCTCGTGTAGCCGTACGGCCGGTGGCCCACGTGGACGCCGTTGATCCAGACGTCGCTGTTCATATAGATGCCGTCGAACTGCAGCCACGCCTCGTGACCCTGCCATCCCGCCGGCATGCGAAACGCCTTGCGATACCAGCCGATGCCCGTGGGGAAGTAGCCGCCCCGGCCGCCCGCCGGCGCCGTTCGCATGGGCGTGCCTTCCACGCTCCAGTCGTGCGGCACGTCCAGTCGGCGCCACTGGTGATCGTCGAACGCGGGCCGCAGGGCGCCGGCGGGATCGCCCAGCGTGAACCGCCATCCCGGATCCATCGACAGCCGCTGCCGTTGCGCCGCGGCCGGGACGGCCGCGAACGACAGCGCGGCCCAGGCGAGTGTGCGCGCGAGAATTCTGTGCAGGCGGTTCATGGAACCTCGAATGCGGGTCAGCGCTTGGCGCCGTTCAGAAAATGTTGGGCGACGATCGCCGGTTGCTCCACCACGCGCTTCTCCTTCGCGTCCACGGCCAGCCGCATGAACTCTCCCATGCTCCACACCAGTGGCGTCGCGCTGCCGGTGCCCGTGCCGAATACGAACCCCGCGTGCGACGGGTTGGCGCGATCCCATACCTGCTCGGGAATCATGCCGCCGTCGTTGGCAAAGTGCAGCATGGCCTGCAGGTAGGGCGTGGGATCGGCGCCCAGCGCGATCTCGTACTCGCCGCGCTCGCCGGCAAAGATCGGCCACAGCCGCCCCACCCCTTCACCCAGCCACGGGCCGCCGAAATACGTCTCGCCGTAGCCGTCGTGGTTGTAGCGATAGAAGTCCGGACCGTTGGGCGTCTGCACCCGGATGGTCTGGTCGATGATCTTGAGCGAGTTCTCGATGATCGGGTCGTTGGCCGGGCGGATGCCCATGCGCACCAGCTCGATGAACCCCTGGTCCACCACGTCGCGCTCGTCGTGAATCCCGGTCCCGTTGCGCGTGTCGAGCTGGTAGCCGTCGTTGGGATCGGTGTTGTTGTCGACGCGCATGTAGTAGCCCTTCGGCGCCAGCGGGCCGCCCAGATGCCCGGTCGTGGTCACCAACCACGGCTCGACGTGCGCCGCCCAGTCGTCGGCGGTGGCCAGATACCGCGCCGCGTCTTCCGGAGCGCCGTTCTGCTTCGCGATTGCCGACGCGCACACCAGCCCCGCGATCTCGGCAGCTATAGTAGAAGGCGAATACCCGGGGACCTCCTCCCACCGCTCCTGCTGCGTGGCCGGCCCGTGCGCCAGCACGAACTCGGCCGCCGGCCGGATGTGCTTTTCCCAGGTCGTCTTGTCGGTGATGCCGAGCTGCCAGGCCAGAACGATGGGATACGACTGCTCATCCATCTGGATACCGGTCCAGTAGGGCTTGCCATCCAGCCAGCTGTTCTGCGGGAAGCGGCCGTCGGGCTCCTGCTGCACGTCGAACAGGTAGCGCGCGGCGCGGCGCGCCGTGGCGCTGTCGCCGGCCACCATCAGCGACGTGGCCGCTTCGTACAGATCCCGCGCCCACACCAGATGGTATCCGCCCACGGTGGGCTTGTCAGCAGGCACCGCGTAGCCCCACGGAATGCTCATCGACGCGATGATCGCGCCGGGGTAGGTCTTGTCCTCGTGCGCCCGCACCACCATC
>DATLTC010000032.1 GCA_035533755.1 Gemmatimonadaceae bacterium | reverse complement strand
TGGGCGCGGTGCTCGGCGCCGAACGGTTCCTCACCGAGATCAAGATCTCGGCGCGCCTGGATCACCCGCACATCCTCACGCTCATCGACTCGGGCGACGCCGACGGCATGCTGTACTACGTGCTGCCGTACGTGCGCGGCGAGACGCTGCGCGAGAAGCTCGTCCGCGAACATCAGCTGGGGCTCGACGAGGCGTTGGCGATCACCAAGCAGGTGGCCGGCGCGCTGGACTACGCGCACCGCCAGGGGCTGGTGCACCGCGACATCAAGCCCGAGAACATCCTGCTGCAGGAAGGCGAGGCGATGCTCACCGATTTCGGCATCGCGCTCGCCATCAAGGAAGCCGGCGGCAACCGCCTCACGCAGACCGGACTGTCGCTGGGCACGCCGCAGTACATGAGCCCCGAGCAGGCCACCGGCGACCGCGGCATCGACGCCCGGGCCGACGTGTACTCGCTGGCCTCGGTGCTGTACGAGATGCTGGCCGGCGAACCGCCCGTGACCGGCGCCAGCGCGCAGGCGATGATCGCCAAGCTGATGACCGAGAAGCCCACGCGTCTGCGCGTGCTGCGCGACACCGTGCCGGAGGGGGTGGACGCCGCCGTGGCCAAGGCGCTCGCCAAGACGCCGGCCGATCGGTTTGCCACCGCGGACGAATTCGCGCGGGCGCTCGATGCCGGGGTGACCCGCGCCAACGCCGCCGCCACGGCGCCCGCGGCCAGGAGCCGCATGCCGCTGCTCGCCGGCGCCGCGGTGCTCGTGCTCGCGGTGGGCGCGGCCGCCTTTGCCATGCGCGCGCGGTTGGGCCACCACGGCGCCGGCGCCTCGCTCGGGCAGAAGACGCAGCTCACCGTGTCCGGCGGCATCTACTTTCCGGCGATCTCGCCCGACGGGAAGCAGCTGGCCTTTGCCGCGCGACACTGCAGCGGCGCCGATTGCACCTACTCCGTGATGGAGCAGGACGTGGGCGGCACCACCACGCGGTCGATCCTCGACGGCGCCACGTCCGTGTACGACCTCCATTGGAGTCCGGACCGGCGCAATCTGATCTTCTACGGCACCGCGGGCGGCCGGTCGGGCAGCTATCTGGTGTCGGCGCTCGGCGGACCGCCGCGCTTTCTCACCGTGGGCGTGGCGGCCTTCTACGCCGACGGCGACTCGCTGCTGCTCGGCTCGTCGAATGCGCAGGACTCCGTGTACTGGGTGGGGGTGGCCGGACTGGACGGCGTGGTGCACGACAGCATCGCCGTGCGCGGCAAGGGGCAGATGCTCGCGGGCCTGTCGGCGATCCCTGGCACGCGGTGGATCCTGACGCTCATCATCCAGGCGCCGCACGGCCTCTGGCAGGTGATCGGCCGCGACGGCAAGGTGGCCGACCACGTGGTCAACCAGTGCACGTGCGGCGGCATCGGCACCGTGGATGCCGTGTGGCTCGACCGCGCGGGCGACGCGGCGGGAGAGTCGATCGTCCGCATCGCCATCGACCCGGCCACGGGGCACCTGGCGGCGAAGCAGGACACGATGGTCACCGGCATCTTCACCAACGTGTCCATCACCGCCGACGGCGCGAAGATGGTGATGGACCAGGGAGCGCTGGACTACGGCGTGTGGACCACCACGGTGCCCGAGCTGGTGCAGGGCCGTCTCACCGAGGACCACCGCATCGCGCATGCGTCGAACAGCGTCCTCGCGTGGGTGTCGCCCGACGGCGGGCGCCTGCTGGTGCGCCGCGTGGTGCCGACCACCGGCGATCACACCGAGGCGCGGTTCAGCGTGCGTCCGTTCGACGGAACGGCCGAGACGCCGCTCCCGGCCACCGGCGCCATCCAACGTGCCACGTGGGTGGACTCCACCTCGGTGGCCACCGTGGTGTTGACGTCGAGCGGGAACACGCACTTTGCCGTGGTGGACGTCCGTACCGGCGCCGAGCGCGACGGGTTCGACGTGCCCGATTCCTCGGTCACCGGCGCCGTGCCGGTGGCGAACGGTTGGGCGTGGATCCCGATTGCCCGAAACCGGCTGCTCATCGAGCAGAACGGCAAGCGGCGGACGGTGGCGCTGCCGGCGTGGTACGCGTCGATCTTCTCGGTGATTCCGGATTCGGCGCACGGGCGCGTGTTCATTGCCGGCTTCAACCGCTCCACGAGCGACACGCTCGGCGTGTCGGCCGTGAACGTGGCCGACGGTGCCACGACGCCGTGGGCGTCGTCATTTGCCGAGGACGGGACGATCTCGCCACTCGACGGCGGCGGCGTATTCCTGGCCGCGCACCGCACCGAAGACGCGTACGAGCTGTATCGCCTCACGGGCCCGGGCGCGATGCAGCGCCTGGGCGCGCCGCCGGTGCCGCTCTTCCAGATCAGCGTCTCGGGCGATCTCAAGCGCGCCACGGCGGTGCAGCGCAACTACGATGCCGACGCGTGGATGTACACCGTGGTGAAGCGCTGAGCTGGTGGTCGGATCCGACCCACGATGACGTTCAAGTCGAAAGTGCTGGACCATCCGCTTCTGCGAAAGTACTCCGCCCTCGTTCGCGAGGACCTGGCGGCGACCTACTCGCGCGATCTCCATAAGTGGCTCGTGATCGCTCCGATCCTGGGGGTGGCCACGGGCCTGCTCATCACGCTCGTCGCGGCGGTGATCCTGCAATGGATGTGGCCGCCCGTGCTGCACCTGTATCTCGCGCATCCGATGCTGATCGTCCCGGGCATCACGCTGGGGTTCATCATCGCCGGGCTGATCATGCAGTACCTCACGCCCAACCCCAACGAGCACTCCACCGAGGAGATCATCCGCTCGTACCACGAGCACCAGGGCGTCATCGACATGCGCCCGTTCGTGCCCAAGCTGATTGCCGCGATCGCCACCGTGGGGTTGGGGGGCAGCGCCGCGCTCGAAGGCCCGAGCATCTACGGGGGCGGCGCGATCGGGTCGTGGCTCTGGACCCGGCTGCGCAAGCTCAAGCTCGGCCCGCGCGACCGGCGCATCATGCTGATCAGCGGCGCGGCGGCGGGGATGTCGGCGGTGTTCCGCGCTCCGCTCACGGGTATCATCTTCGCGCTGGAGATGCCGTACAAGGACGATCTGGCGCACGAAGCGCTGCTGCCCTCGCTCATCGCCTCGGTCACGTCGTACGCCACGATGGCGGCGTTCCTCGGCGCCAAGCCGCTGTTCGACTTCGGCAGCGGCGCCGCGTACACGCGCCGCGATCTGCTCGGGTCGGCGGTGCTCGGGCTGGTGTGCGGGCTGGCCACCATGGTGTTCACGATCACCTTCCGCCGATTCCGCGCGTTCGCCGTGCGGTCGACCATGCCGCACTGGCTCAAGATGGCGGCGGGCGGCGTGCTCACCGGCGTGTGCGGCCTGGCGTTCGTCTCGATCTTCCGCGACGGGCTGGTGCCGGTGGGGCCCAATTACGAAGCCGCGGGGCAGATATTGCGGCAGGCGCACAGCTCGCTGGAGCTTGTGACCTTCGGCACGCTCAAGTTGCTGGCCACGCTGTTCTCGCTGGGCGTGGGCGGCGTGAGCGCGGCGTTCGTGCCGCTGTTCCTGACCGGGAGTTCGTTCGGCGCGGCGTTTGCGCAGTCGGTGGCGCACAGTGCGTCGGTGGACCTGTTCGCGGCGGTGGGCATGGCGGCGTTCATCGCCGGCGGATACAAGGCCCCGCTCACGGCGGTGGTGTTCGTGGCCGAAGCCACGGGCGGCCACTCGTACATCATTCCGGCGTTGATCGGCGCCGCGGTGGCCTACGCGGTGTCCGGGGAGTCGTCGATGTCGGCGGACCAGTGGCTCCATGAGGGAGTGCGTACGGCCACCACGTGGGGCGCCGCGGATGAAACCAATGCGCCCCCGTCCACGTCATGAGGCACAGAACCTCCGGCTGCGGTCGGTCGGCGAACCTACGCTCCGGCGTCGGAGCGACGTCTCGAGGGTGCCATGAATAACGAGTCCAGAAAGTGGGTGGCGCGCGGGGTGCAGATCGCGCTCGTGGTGCTGGCCCTGGCGTTCGTGGGCAACTGGCTGCGCGCTCGCCTGATGGTCCATAATGACCTGCACCTGGCGGCCGTGGTGCCGCCGCCCGATTCGCTGGGCCCGGGCGACCTGCGCATCTTCAATTCCGACAGCACGGTGGACGTGATTCTCACCGGAGACCGGATCCTGGCCGGCCTCTCGCCGAAGATGGTGGCCAAGGTCCGCACCCAGTTGGACTCGGGAAACAAGACGGACACGGGCCTGGGCGGAAGCATCGCGACGATGGTCAAGAAGACGGTGGCGGGCGCCATCAACACGCACGCCGCGTTCTCGCTGGCCGCCGTGAAGGACGTGCGCTTCGACAACGGGCGCATGGTCGTCGACTGGGTGGACGGGTCGCAGCACGATCTGTTCGGACATACCAACGTGAACGGCCGTCAGGAGCAGAACTCGTTCCGCGCCGAGGACGTGCAGCGGTTCAGCGCCGCCGTGAGCGCGCGCAAGAAGGCACTGGGCCAGCCGTAGCGGCGGCTAGGCGTCCCACATCCGGAAGCCGCCCTTGAAGGCGTTGTCGTTGCTGCCGCGACGCGCCCCCGGGGGAAGCGTCTCGAGCTGGGCCGCGTTGCCGCCGCCGAGCACGACGTCATCGGCTTCGAGCGCCGCCTTGAGCATGGCCACCACGTCGAACACGTGCTTGCGCCACTTCTTCTTGCCCAGGCGCTCCAGCCCACGCAGGCCCAGATAGTCCTCGTAGCTCTTGCCGTTCTTGTAGGGCAGGTGGGCCAGCTCCATGGGCTCGAGGACGCCGTCCACGATCATCGCCGATCCCAGTCCCGTGCCCAGCCCGAGAAAGAGCATGCGTCCGCTGCGGTAGCTGCCCAACGCCTGCATCGCCGCGTCGTTGATGATCCGCACCGGGCAGCCGAACGCTCTGGCGAAATCGAACTTCACCCATCCGCCGCCGAGGTTGTACGGCTCGTGCAGCGGACGTCCGTGCACCACGGGGCCCGGATAGCCCATCGAGATGCGGTCGAAGTCCCAGTCCTGCACCGCCTGTTTGACGTCGCGCACCATGCGCTGGGCGGTCATCGTGGGGCCCGAATCGAACTTGCGGTGCACGCGCTTGCCCTGCACGAGCATCTTCACGTGCGTGCCGCCCACGTCGAGCACGAGCACGCGGCCGGCGCCGTGCCGGCGCTGGCGCGTCGTCACAGGGAAGGCTCCGCGGCCGCTCCCGTGGCGAGCACCGGCGCGTGCCAGCCGCCGTCGGCCGCGGTGAGCGCGTCGGCGGCAGCGGGTCCCCAACTGCCGCACGCGTACGGCAGCGCCGCGGCGTGCGTGTCGATCACGGGATCGACCACGATCCACGCGGCCTCCACGGAATCCTCGCGAGCGAAGAGCGCCGCATTGCCCACCATCGCATCGCCCAGCAGCCGGTCGTAGGGCGCGCGCTCGTCGGGCTGCGCGTCGAGCAGATAGAGTTCGCGCTGGTCGCCCACGAATGCCTCGCCGGCGCGCTTGACGCGCGCCGCCAGCGCCACGGCGGGGCCGGGTGACAGCCGGAAGCGAATGTAGTTCGTGTGGCCCGACGTCTGATCCGAATCGGCGAACAACTTCTGCGGCGGCGGCCTGAGCTCCACGCGCACCTCGGCGGCGGTTTCGGCCAGGCACTTGCCGGAACGCAGATACCACGGCACGCCCGCCCAACGCCACGAGTCGATCATGAGGCGCAGGGCGCAGTAGGTCTCGACGTCGGAGTCGGCGGCCACGCCGGGTTCGTTCCGGTACCCCGTGAACTGGCCGCGCACCATGTCGTCGGCGCGCAGGAGGCGCATGGATTGGAACACCTTGGCCTTCTCGTCGCGCAGCGCTTCGAAGCTGCCGGTGGACGGGGGCTCCATGGCCAGCAGCGCCACCACCTCGAAGAGATGGTTCTGGATCACGTCGCGCAGGCAGCCGGCGGTCTCGTAGAACGCGCCGCGTCCCTGCACGCCGAAGTCCTCGGCCAGCGTGATCTGCACGTTGGCCACGTGGTGGCGATTCCAGATCGGTTCCAGAAACGTGTTGGCGAACCGGAAGTACAGGATGTTCTCGATCGCTTCCTTGCCCAGGAAGTGATCGATGCGGAAGATGGACGCTTCGGGAAACACCGTGTGCGCCACGCGATTGAGTTCGCGCGCCGAGGCGAGGTCGCGGCCGAACGGCTTTTCCACGATGACGCGCGCCCCCTCGGCCAACCCCGCCGCGCCGAGCGCCGTGATGACCGTCTCGAAGAGCACCGGCGGAATGGCCAGGTAGTGGGCCGGGTGCGCGGCGCCGGCCAGCGCCTGCTTGAGCGCCTGGAAGGTGGCCGGGTCGGAATAGTCGCCGTCCACGTAGCGCAGCAGGCCGAGCAGGCGGTCGAAGGCGGCCGGGTCGTCGATGCCGCCGTGCGCAGTGATGCTGTCGCGGGCGCGGTCGCGAAGCTGATCGATGGTCCAGTGCGAGAAGGCGACGCCGATCACCGGCACGCGCAGCGAGTTGCGCTTGACCATCGCGTACAGCGCCGGGAAGATCTGCTTGTGGGCCAGATCTCCGGTGATCCCGAAGCACACCAGGGCGTCGGACGGCGCGCGATCGTCGGGTGCAGTCGGCTTTACAGAATCTTCACGAGAGTCCGTCATGCGTAGAGGCATGCGAACATCCTAGGCGGTACTCTCCGAGAATGCGAGCGCCCCATGCGCGTGGCCGGCGCGTTCGGCGCTGGTCTGCACCGCCTCGGCGAACTGCTCGGCGAACCGCGTCACCTGCGTCCAGTCGGTGTACTCGTGGTCGCGCGAGGTATCGGTGGACTGGCCCTCCTTGCGGCTGATGCGCTTCATGAACCAGCGCAGGGCGAAGTTGTACCTGGTGAACGCGATCGTGCCGGCAAACGACGCGGTCATGGACGGCTGCCAGCCGGCGCCGTGGCAGAACTTCTCCAGCAGCCGTTGCGCCGCGGCGCGCTCGAGCGGGTTGTCGCTGCCCGCCGACCCGCTGACGGCGAAGAACGCGCTGGGCATGGCATTGAGCGCGGCGGCGTGGCGGCGCACGAACGCGGCGACGTACTTCTGGTACCCCTGCATGATCAGGGACGCGCCCACGAGCACGCCGTCGAATTGCGCAGGACGGAGACCCGCGGGCAACCGGTCGCCGGCGAGGAGCGTCACGTCGAGTCCGCGTTCCACGAGCAACTGCCGGATGCGACCGGCGATGCGGGCCGTCTGGCCGTAGCTGGTGCCGTACACGATGAGGATCCTTGGCGGCGACATGCGTCCTCCCGGGTAGAGCGGCGCCGCGCAGGGACGCCGCGGGGTCTGCCTGAACGTTAGGCCGCGGGGGCGCGACCGCCGCTCGGGGATTCCCGGGAAGCGGTGTGGCGCTTTCCCTCACGCCGGCCCCCGGGCCGCCGAGTACATTTCCGCTCGACCCAACGTGGCGCGCCCGGTGCCGATCATCCAGACGCAGCACCTCACCAAGCGGTACGAGCGGCTGGTGGCCGTGGACGATCTCAACCTCGACGTGGAGGAGGGAGAGATCTTCGGTCTGTTGGGGCCCAATGGCGCGGGCAAGACGACCACGTTGCTCACGCTGACCACGCTCATCCGCCCCACGTCGGGCACGGCGACGATCAACGGCTTCGACATCGTCCGCGAGCCGGGCCGGGTGCGGCAGTCCATCGGCATCGTGTTCCAGGATCCGAGTTCGGACGACATCCTGACCGGCTACGAGAACCTCAAGGTGCACGGCATGCTGTACGGCATGCCGGTGGCGCTGCGCGAGCGGCGCATTGGCGAGGTGCTGGAGCTGGTGGAGCTCACCGATCGCAAGGACGATCTGGTGAAGAAGTATTCGGGGGGCATGCGGCGCCGCCTGGAGTTGGCGCGCGGATTGATGCACGATCCCAAGGTGCTGTTCCTGGACGAGCCCACGCTGGGGCTGGATCCGCAGTCGCGCGAGAAGGTGTGGGAGTACGTGGAGAACCTGTCGCGCCAGAAGAAGATCACGGTGATCCTCACCACGCATTACATGGAAGAGGTGGACCGGCTGTGCGACCGCCTGGCGATCATGGACAGCGGGCGGATCGGCGCGCTGGACACGCCGGCCAATCTCAAGCGCGTGATCGGCGGCGACATCGTGGCCATGCGGGTGCGCGAGCCGGATCTGGACGCGCTGGGGCGGATGCCCTTCGTGCAGAAGGTGGAAGCCAAGGGGCCGCTGGTGATGCTCACCGTGACCGACGCCAGCGAGCATCTGGCGGAGCTGCTCCGCGCCGTGAGCGGCGTGGAGGCGGTGGAGGTGCGCTCGCCCACGCTGGACGACGTGTTCCTGCACTTCACAGGGCGAGCCATCCGCGAGGGATCGCCCGAAGGTGGGTGGGCCGAACGCATGATGCGCCGCCGGTGATGCGATGAACGACCTCAACGGCGTGCGCGCCATCTGGTACCGGGAATACAAGGTGTTCCTGCGCGAGAAGTCGCGCATCGTGGCGTCGATCGTGAACCCGGTGCTGTGGCTGTTCATCTTCGGCGGCGGGCTGGGGAGCAGCGTCTCCATTCCCGGCACCAACTACCAGGCGTTCATCTACCCGGGGATCCTGGCGCAGGCGGTGCTGTTCTCGTCGATCTTCTTCGGCGTGTACATCGTGTGGGATCGCAAGGTGGACTTCCTCAAGGAAGTGCTGGTGGCGCCGGTGTCGCGCACGGCGATCTTCGTGGGCAAGGTGGTGGGCGGGGCCACGGACTCGCTCCTCCAGGTGATGATCCTGTTGCTGCTCGGCGTGGCGCTGTCCGCCACGGGGACGATCACCGGGCTGCGGCTGGACGCGGCCTCGCTGCTGCTGGCGTTGGTGGTGCTGGCGATCACGACGGTGGCGTTCGTGAGTGTGGGGCTGATCATCGGGTCGCTGATGGAGAGCCCCGAAGGGTTCCAGTTGATCTCGAGCTTCGTGGTGTTCCCGATCTTCTTTCTGTCGGGGGCGCTGTTTCCCATCGGCAAGCTGCCCGCGTGGCTGGCGCCGTTCACGTTGCTCGATCCGCTCACGTACGCGGTGGATGCGCTGCGCCGGCTGATGCTCGGTACGTCGCAGTTCCATCTGGCGTTCGACGTGGGCGTGCTGTGCGCGTTCACCGTGTTGGTGATCGCGGCGGGGACGTACGCGTTCGAGCGGATGAAGGTGTAGTCGCGCTGATTGCGCGGCCGCCGGACCCTGGCCGTTAACCCTTCGAATTGGCGGTTTTGCTCCCCCCAAGCTGTCAGCTAAATGACAGTGCAACATCCAGTTGCGCCGGTGTATACAATCACGTGGACGGGCTGGACAGAGCCGGTCGCAATGGGTAGGGTTCCCCCAAGGGAGGAGGTGGCCATGCGCAACACTTTGTCTTCATCACTGCTGCTCGGTGCGGCGTGCGTGCTCGCGCTGCAGACGGCCGTCGTGGCGCCGGTTGGCGCGCAGGATGCGATGGCTGCGCAGGGGCAGCCGGCGGCGTTCTCGGTGGACCAGCTGGACAATCTGGTGGCGCCGGTGGCGCTGTATCCCGATCCGCTGCTGGCGCAGGTGCTGCTGGCGGCGACGTTCCCGGATCAGATCCAGGAGGCCGCGCAGTACGTGCGCGCCAACGGGACCGACGGCATCGACGGCCAGTACTGGGACGTGAGCGTGAAGGCCGTGGCGCACTATCCGTCGATCCTCAATACGATGGACACGCGGATCGACTGGACGACGTCGCTGGGCCAGGCGTACGCCAGCCAGTCCACCGACGTGATGCAGGCGGTGCAGCACATGCGGCAGCTGGCGCAGGCGCAGGGCAACCTGCAGACCACGGCGCAGCAGCAGGTGGTGGCCGATGCCGGGAACATCCAGATCTGGCCGGCGCAGCCGCAGGTGATCTATGTGCCGGTGTACGACCCCTCGGTGATCTACTGCCAGCCGGTGTTCTACCGCGCGGGGTTCAACTCCTATTTCAGCTTCGGCGTCGGGTACCCGATCGGCGCGTGGTTGATGTACGACTGGGATTGGCCGGCGCGGCGGATCGTGTACACCGGATGGTACGGCGGCGGGTGGATCGCGCGGTCGCGTCCGTACGTGCGGCTGAGCGGCGTGTACGTGAACCCGAGTTACCGGCGCATCGACTACGATCGCAACGTGGTGTACCGGCATCCCGACTACAACAACATCCATCGCTACGATGCCATCCATCGCGGGGTGAACTACAACAACCTGATGGCGAGCAACGGCCCGCGGTACGCGGTGCCGCGTGACGGGCACGGCGTGGTGTCGCGTACCGGCGGCTATCGGCAGCCGGTGTTGGTGACCACCGGCGCGCACGAGCGGAGCGCACCGGCCACCTGGTCGGGCACGCCGCGCCGGTATCCGGAGGCCGGCACCCGCACGGCGCAGCCACGTTACACGCCGGCTCCGCAGGTGTACCAGCGCAACGCGCAGCCGCGTTACACGCCGGCTCCGCAGACGTACGAGCGTACCGCGCAGCCGCGTTACACGCCGGCGCCGCAGACGTACGAGCGTACGGCGCAGCCGCGCTACACGCCGGCGCCGCGGTCGCAGCCGGTGTACCGTGCTCCGTCGCGCCCGGCGTACTCGGCGCCGCGGGCTCCTGCGCCGCGGGCTCCGGCGCCGAGTGAGCAGCACCGCAGCGCGCACCGCGGCGGATGAGTCAGCGGCCGATCCAGTAGTTGACCTTGAGCTGGAAGACGTTGATCGGGCGGTCCTGGAACAGGGCCGCCCGATCGCGTCCCAGATCGAAGCTGCCGTCCACGCTGGACCCCGAGCGCTGCTGCTGCCACACGAGATAGATCGTGGAGCCGGGCCGG